>JALOQW010000454.1 GCA_025459275.1 Pirellula sp. | reverse complement strand
GACCGCCGACAGCGATGTGGATGGGGAGAAACCAATTCTCAAGAGCCATCATGAATCGATCTTTGGCCAAGTCCGGTACCCAGTGACGGACGTAGGCATTCCAATTGCCACCATGGGTGGTGAAAGCCAGCCAGAACATGTGAGCCCACCATGGGCCGTCATGGGGTGAATGGGGATCGCCAGGCTGATCACTGTAAGCATGATGTTTGCGATGGTTTGCGGTCCAGCTGACCGGTCCGCCTTCACCTGCCAACGTGCCCACAAAGGCCAAGCTCCGGCGCAACCATTCGGGGACGTCGAGGCCGGTGTGAGTGAGAAGTCGATGGAAGCCGAGGCAAATTCCAAGGCTGCCCGTAACCCAGTGCATAAAGACCGCTAGCGCCAGCCCGCTCCACGTGAAGGTCCAAGGTGCGAACAAGGCTGCGATGTGCAAGGCGACCAACCAAGTCGCCGGTCCCCACTGGATGTAATACACCTCCGGGATCCGAGGAAGGGCCTTGCTCCCCGACTTGACGTCAACGGGGACCGAGACTTCTTCGGAGACGGGACGAGGGGTCTGCGGTGCTAATGTGGTCGCGTGGTGCTGTTTTTGAGATGCCCCGGGTGCTTCCGGGTGGGAGGATGGACTGCGCATCGTGATTTCCTAGCGTATGCCTTGGGAGTCTGTTGGAGATAAAGCCGAGAGGATCTCCTTGATCCTGGTGGGCGTTTACCTCAGAAATAATAACGCTCTTCCCCTGCCCACCATGTCCACGCAGGGTTTTTGCTGCGTCAAAGATATGTAAAACCTGCGTCTCACGTGTCCGCGTGAATCTGATCCAGGATTTTTTGCGTGGTTTTTGCCATTTCCAGGGATTCCAGTGTCGCAGCCAGCGGAGCCTGGGCTGCGTTTTCGATCATCCAAGACTCTTGGAGTACCCCTTCCCCGACCAGTTCGGCCCGGGCCTTTCCATCCTGGCCATGGACCCAATATCTCGGCTTGTCCAAATCCCACGGCCTCAGGAAATCATCGCAGATCAGCGATCCGCGACTCCCCGCGATCTCGATCCATTTGCGACCTGCCGCGTCGTAGCCGCAGTCCCATGAGGCAATCGCCCCACCCTCCAGTTTTGCGATCGTTTGCACTTGGTTCCAGACAGCTTCGGATCCGTGGCCTCGCCGACTTCCGAAGGACTTGATCGCTGTCGGTTGCAGTCCCGTAAACCAAAGCGTTGCATAAGCGCAATACCACCCCAGATCGAGCAAGCATCCTCCGCCGGCATCGGCGTCAAAACGATGGTCTTGTTCTCGCTCTGCAACCGTTGAAAACGTGCAAGCCACCGTCACACGTTGAATCGAACCCAACTCGCCGCTCCGCACAACGGCTCGCATCGCGTGACTTCGCGGATGATGCACGAAGCCTGTTGCATGGGTCAGCGGCAACGAATAATCACGGGACGCTTGAATTATGGCTTCGCACGACGCTGCGTCCAAGGCCAGGGGCTTCTCGCACAGCACGCGTTTGCCTGCCCGCAAAGCTCGAGTGGTCCACTCCGCATGCAACGATGGGGGAAGGGCCACATACACGATATCGACCTCGGGTGAGTCGATCACTTCCTGCAGGTTCCGAGTCAAGCGATCGACCTGATGGCGAGCGCCCCAATCGCTTAACTTGTCAGGATCCCGGCCTGCCGCGATTCGAATATGGTGTCCCGGCCTCGAGCGAATGGCAGTTACCATCCTCTCTGTAACTCTTCCGACACCGAGAAATCCCCATCGAAAGTCGCGGAGCATTGGTTCGTATTACATCACCGCGGGGATAAAGAACCACACGATGGTGAGTACCGTGCAAATCGTATAGGCCACAAACAGACTCGGTCGAAACACCCGCAGCGGAATCTCGTTTTCCGTTTTCTGATAGAGGGTACTCAGAACGCGATAGTAATATCCGGCAGCGACGACGGCATTGACTGCCATCAGAATTCCCATCCACAAACTCCATGAGTCAGGTCGACGGTCAGCCACGACACCCACAAAAACAATGAACTTGGCCCAGAACCCGGCAGTTAACGGCAGACCGATCAAACTGATCAAAGCCACGGTTAACCCGATCGAAGCGGCGGGCCTCCTGTAAAACATGCCCGCCAAATCTCCGATCAAGTGAGATTTGCCCCCGGCAGCTTCGATCTCACCCAAGCAAGCGAACATTCCCAGCGTCATCGCAGCATAGGCAGCCAGGTAAGAATAGAGAATGTTGGCACTCGCATCTTGTCGCAACAACGCGACGACGGCCAAGAGCAGGTATCCCGTGTGAGCAACGCTCGAATAAGCCAAAAGCCGTCGCAGATTGTTTTGCCCCATCGCCATCAAGTTTCCGACGCACATGGTCAGGCCTGCGCAGACCAGCAACACCGGGAGCACAGTCGCGCTCGCACCATCGCTTAGATTTCCACCGCCAACAATACGAATCAATGCAACGAAACCAGCTACTTTGGGGAGGTAGCTCATGAAGCCTGCCATGGTGACGCTGGTGCCGTCAAACACGTCGGGTGCATAGAAATGGAACGGAACGGCAGTGATTCGAAACGCCAGACCGCACATAACCAAAATCAATCCGAGAGCCATCAATCGCTTGCCAAACGTGAAATCCGACTGGATCACCGTCAAGTTCGTCGAGCCGCTGACTCCGAACAAGTAACTGAGCCCGAGCAAGAAGAAGCAAGAGGCAAACGCGCTAAGAAGAAAATACTTCAACGCGGACTCGTAACCAGTGTTGTCCGTCTTCGAGATCCCCAACAGAACGTAGGTTGGAATCGAAACCAGTTCCAAACCCAAGAAAGTGGTTACCAAATCATTCGATGCGCCGATGATCGGAATCGCACATAGAACGATCAACAGACTCCCGTAGTACTCTGGCAACCGATGCTTGGGGGCGGTCGACCATGACATCAATAGCAGAATGAACCCTCCCAGGAACGATAGTCGCTCCGCAGCGAGTGCCGATGCATCGAATCGGAACAATCCCCATGTATCGGTAACCCCTGCAAGATCACCTCGCATCAAGCTGGCAACAATCGCAGCGAACAAGACTCCGAAGGAGAGGAGCGCGTAACCAGTCCGCTGCCGATGAACGTCGAAGTAGGCATCGTTTTGCTTGAACAACGAAGCGCACATCAAGAGTGATCCGCCGATGAGCAAAATGAGCTCGGGGATCAAATGAAATGCGGATGTCTTGATTACTTGTAGGAGGTCCACGTCAAGCTCTCAGTTGTGCTGGTAGGGTCAAGTTCGCGATCCGAAGCAAGCGTATCGATGGCTGGTCGCACGCGTTTGGAGACAGGTTCAGTGATCCGCGCCAATCGGTCCGTATCTGGAAGAAACAAACTCATCGTCCTTTGCGGGAAAATGCCGATCAACAGGCATATCAGCGCGACCGAAGTCAACGGGCCCCATTCAAGAGGTGACAAATCGTCGTCTCGTCCCGGCTGATAGCGATGATGGCTCGGACTGTGTTCACTGTGATGGTGGCCAGCATGATGCCCCCCGTGATGATGCGAACCATGATGATGCGCACCATGATGATGCCCAGCATGAGGATCTTCACCACCGAACAGCAAGCGTTGCACGATTCGCAATCCATACCAAGCACCGAGGACCGTTCCCAGGACGGCCAGAGCCACAAGGGTCCCTGATACTCGCATCATGCCTGTCATCGCGAGTACTTCACCGACGAATCCGTTCAAGCCTGGCAGACCGGCTCCGGCCAATGTGAAAAAGACCAGCAGCACAGCCAGCTTAGGATACTGAGCTGCCATCCCACGGTCTTCTTGAGTCAATCGGATGCGGCCGCGACGCTGTTCCAACATGGCAAGGATCCAGAACATCGATGCCGT
>JALOQW010000095.1 GCA_025459275.1 Pirellula sp. | reverse complement strand
CCGGGAACGAAGGCGTCTGCGTGCATTACACCAATGAGCCACTTGCCGAACTTGCCCCACAAGGGTTCGTGGCATCGATTGCCAAGCTGGGCCAAATGCTCCAAGGCAACGTGATCCAAACCCTTTTCATTTTAGGTGGCAACCCAGTCTTCGACGCTCCTTCCGACGTAACCCTTCGACTCGAATCCACGGAAGATCGACCACTGCTCTCCATCCATTTGAGCGATGCTGTGAATGAAACATCTCAGCATTGCACTTGGCATGTACCTTTGGCTCATTCATTGGAGAGTTGGAGCGACGGTTTGAGTCAGAGCGGAACCTACACCTTGGGGCAGCCTCTGATCGAGCCACTCTTTGGTGGTCGGTCCGTTATTGAATTGCTTGGGCTCTTCGGTGGAGATAGTCAACTCGATGCACGGACTGAGATACGCAGGACATTTGACCAATACTTTTCTAGTCCCGGAAATCCATCATGGGAGGTTGGTCTGCATGATGGCTGTTTTGGCGAACCGGTGCTGAAGCGGATCGCTTCTAACAAGGTGGCTGTACCAAATGATTCACTTGCCCACTTGACATCACTTTCGTCCATGGGAGACGAGACGATGGAACTGCGGCTTCAATCAAGTGCCAGCGTTTACGATGGTCGATTCAGCAACAATCCTTGGCTGCAGGAACTGCCCGATCCAATAAGCAAGTTGACTTGGGACAATGCCGCTTACATTTCGAAGGTCGATGCCGATCGGTGGCAGTTATCCGATGGCTCGCTGATTCGCTTGATGGATAAGGTCGAGATTCCTGTAATGATTATGCCCGGACAGCCGGAGGGTTGTATCTCAGGGGCGGTCGGATATGGTCGGACCAACGCCGGCAGGGTTGGCAATTCGGTCGGAAGCAACCTCTATGAGCTTCGGACGTCTACTTCCGGGTGGCCTATACAGGATTGTAGTTTCAAGAAACTCGGCACTCACCGGGACTTGGCAACGACGCAATTGCACCATGTGGTTCGCTCCGTTGCCGATATCGCGCTCAAGCAACGCTTGGGGGACAAGGGAGAGTCGGGTCTGCTGATTCATGAAGCGACGCTGGAGGAATTCCGAGCGGATTCGCACAACGCTCATGGTGACAATCACACGATTCACAAAGCGCCACTGTTCAATGGTCCAAATGCCTTCGATACGCCACACCGCTGGGCGATGGCGATCGATCTCAATGCCTGTATTGGCTGCAGTGGTTGTGTCGTCGCATGCCAAGCCGAGAACAATATTCCCGTGGTTGGAAGGGACAATGTGCTAGCCAATCGCGAGATGCATTGGATTCGAATTGACCGATATTTTAAGGGTGACATCAAAGACCCCGACATGGTTCATGTCCCGACGGCATGTGTGCATTGTGAGAACGCGCCTTGCGAACAGGTTTGTCCTGTGGCAGCGACGGTGCATGACACGGAAGGGATCAATGCAATGGTCTATAACCGTTGTATTGGGACTCGGTATTGCGCAAACAACTGCCCCTACAAAGTGCGTCGCTTTAATTATTTTGACTTTCATGCCAGTGATCCCCGAGTGCCGGCAAAGCCCTATTTGGGGATACCGGATCAACAGCAAGTTTATGAGGTTTCAACCCTTAAGAAGATGGTGCATAACCCGGATGTCAGCGTTCGGATGCGCGGGGTCATGGAGAAATGCACGTATTGTGTTCAAAGAATCTCGAGCGCTCGGATTCATGCCAAGAATGAGCATGCGCAGGGACTGCGATCAACGGATTTGGTTCGCGAGGGGAAAGTGCAGACGGCTTGCCAAGCGACCTGTCCAACGCAAGCCATCGTTTTCGGTGACCTGAACGATCCAGACTCGGAAATATCCCGATTGCGGCACAATTCGCGATCCTACGAGATGCTGGCCGAACTGAATCTTGGAGCGCGCACAACCTATCTAGCAAAAGTTAGGAATCGAACGCCATGAGTTCCATAAGTATAGCGAACGGATCGCATGATTCGACGATCGAGCATCGAGCACCCGCAGCGCAGGGAACTCAGTGGGACCAGCAGTTGAATGATCCCAGGCATCGCGTTCCGTTGGTCCTTGGAAACCATGATTTTACGACGGTCACCGATTTGGTAGCGGGGATCGCGCTGGGACGCACCCCCAGAATGTGGTATGTGGCGATGTCGATATCGCTGACACTTCTATCTTTGCTACTTGTGACGGTCGGTTATTTACTGGTCACGGGGGTCGGAGTTTGGGGGAACAACAATACGGTCAGCTGGGGATTTCCCATCATCAACTTCGTCTTCTGGGTAGGGATTGGGCACGCAGGAACGCTGATATCCGCGATTCTTTTCTTACTGCGTCAGAACTGGCGGACTGGGATCAATCGATTTGCTGAAGCGATGACGATTTTTGCTGTCTGTTGCGCTGCGATCTTCCCCGGATTGCATGTTGGTCGGATCTGGTTGGCTTATTGGTTGCTTCCATATCCCAACGAGTTGGCCATGTGGCCCCAGGCTCGAAGTCCGTTGTTATGGGACGTTTTTGCCGTGGGCACATACGCAACGGTATCTCTGTTGTTTTGGTACATGGGAATGATACCTGATTTGGCGACCTTGCGCGATCGTGCGACGCGTCGTGGGTCCCAATGGGTCTATGGCGTACTTTCCTTGGGCTGGAATGGATCGAGTCGTCATTGGATGCGTTTCGAAAAAGCCTACTTGTTGCTGGCAGCCTTGGCTACACCGTTGGTACTGAGTGTGCACAGCGTTGTTTCCTTTGACTTTGCAACATCGCAGGTGCCAGGTTGGCATACGACGATCTTTCCACCGTACTTCGTGGCTGGGGCGGTGTTTGGCGGTTTCGCTATGGTGCTCACCCTATCGATTCCATGCCGCGAGTGGTTTGGTCTGAAGGATCTGATTACCCATCGGCATATTGAGAACATGGCCAAGGTGATGTTGGGTACTGGCTTAATTGTATCGTACGCTTACTCCATCGAATTCTTCACAGCGTGGTATAGCATGCAGTCGTACGAGCAGTTTGTGTTTATGAATCGGCCCCTCGGGCCGTATGCGTGGGCATTTTGGACGATGGTGACTTGCAATGTCATCGCACCACAAGCGATTTGGTTCCCTGCCGTCCGAAAACGGGTATGGGCGATCTTCATCGTTGCGATGTTTGTCAATGTCGGAATGTGGTTCGAGCGATTCGTGATCGTGGTCACGTCTCTTCACGAGGATTTTCTCCCCTCAAGCTGGGCTATGTTTAATCCTACCTGGGTGGACTACGGAATGTTTCTTGGGAGTTTCGGACTGTTCTTCACATTGTTCCTTCTCTTCTGTCGCTTTCTCCCGATGGTTGCGATTGCTGAAGTCAAAACCGTTATGCCACAAGCGCATGCAGCCGAGTATCCAATCAAGTACGACTATCAACCGTCATCCGATACGCCCAAAGAACTGCAGCGAGGGCATTGGTTTACTTAATGCTCTCAAAGATGATTTGGAGACCGAGACATGACAAACAGCAGTAACGCAATTACTTCAGTACCATCGGATGTGGCGACAATTGGTATGGGAGAGCCCTATGCACTGATCGCAGAGTTTGAAACCGTGCAGGAAGTTCTCAAGGCGGCGGAACAGATCCGGGATGCTGGATACATGTCGTGGGATGTGCACAGCCCGATTCCTATTCACCACATCAACCACGCCATGGGTTTGCGACCGACGATTCTGCCTTGGATCACTCTTGTCCATGGAATTGCCGGTGGCGTATTCGGACTCGTCCTAACGTGGTGGATGAACGCGACAACTGTCCCGGGTATTTCACCGAGTGTGCAGGGATACGAGTTTCTTGTCAGCGGCAAGCCTATCTACAGTTGGCAGGCCAACATACCGATCATCTTCGAAACAACGGTGCTATTCGCCGCCATCGGTACACTCCTTGGCCTGCTTGGATTGAACAAGCTTCCGATGCTCTACAACCCTCTAGCACGCAGCAGACGCTTTCTTCGATCCACCGCCGATCGCTTTATGATCGTCATCGAAGCGGAAGATCCGGAGTTTGATCTTGCCCGAACGACCAGTTTGCTTCGCGCACAGCATCCGACAGCGATTGAGTTGGTAACGGAGTAAATCATGACGAATTACCAAGAGGAACGCGTACCGATACCAACTCCGTGGAGATTGATCCGCGAATTGCGGCTCAAACGCCCCCCGTGGTGGATGATCTTGGCTTTGGTGATCGCCGTCATCGCCACGTGGATCCCCCTTGCGATGATATACCGTGCGCGCCATGAAAAATCTCGACTACCGAGAGTTCACTTTATTCACGACATGGATCATCAACCTCGATTCGGCCCCCAGGATCCAAATCCTTGGTTCCATGATGGGCGCGCGATGCGACTACCTATCGAGGGGACGATCGCACGCGGTCGCCTCGTGAGTGATCAGCATTTAGTGTTAGGCTACTTTACCAGTGATGGTACAAAAGCTTCCTCGGTGACCGAGTTTGCTAAAGAGCTTCCCGAAAGTCTGCGACAGGATCTCGAGTCCTTAGTTTCACGAGGAGAGAATCGTTACATGGTTTATTGCGCGGTATGCCATGGTATCCTCGGAAAAGGAGACGGTGTCATTAACCAGCGTGCAATCGAATTGAAAGAAGCCAAGTGGGTGCCTGCCACTAACTTGTTGACACAAATGATTCGAGACCGAGCGGATGGACAACTGTTTCAGGCCATCTCCGATGGCGTGCGCAGTATGCCTAGCTATGGCGCACAGATTTCCGTCCGTGATCGATGGGCCATTGTCGCGTTCCTGCGAAAACTACAACGCGAAAATCCGGTCGCCGAGGAACCAAAGCTGGTCTCTCCTCCGATTGACACTCCCAGAAATGACCAAGCTTCGCCGACGGAGGTACCACGATGAAAGATGTTCTTCCTGTGCATAGGCCTGAAACGCCATCTCTGCCCCAACCCTACTACCTGTCTTTTTCCCGCAGAGTGATTATCGGCATGTTCACTGCGGCTATTCTAGGCGGCATCAGTGCCGCAGGAGCTGCCTCCCTGTACACCAACGGGTCGAAGCGAATCGCATTGGCCTACTTGGCAGCACTGGCTTTCGTGTTGAGTATTTCACTGGGTTCGTTGTTTTTTACCCTGATCCAGCATCTGACACGCGCTGGATGGGCCGTTCTCATTCGGCGCCCGGCAGAAGTCTTTGCTATGAATACGATTACTGTGGGGATTCTCAGTTTGCCGATCATTTGGTCGGCTTACTCCGGTTCTCAGTCGATTTACCCATGGGCTACCGGCGTTTCTGTACCAGAACTTGTTTCGCATGTGGAAGGTCAACATGATTCCCACGATCCCAAAGCGCACGTGTACGTGCATCAGCAGTTCGATGCGTTGACGGCCAGCAAGACTCCATGGCTGAATCCGAGCTTTTTCACATTGCGCATTGGCTGTTACTTTCTTATCTGGGTGGCGATCGCATCCTTCTACTTCCATCATTCGAGAAATTTGGATGAGCAAGGTGGAATCGCGAGTACGCTTTCCATGGAGCGTTGGGCCGGACCCTCGATTCTATTGTTCGCCTTGTCCCTTACCTTTGCATCATTTGACTTGCTGATGTCGTTAGACCCCCACTGGTACAGTACGATCTTCGGTGTCTATTACTTTGCAGGATGTGCCGTTGGCGGATTCTCTGTCAGCCTCTTGAGTTGGCTCGTGCTGTCGCATCTGGCCATCATGCCTGTCCAGATTTCGTCCTCGCATCTGCGGGACCTGGGGCGACTCCTTTTTGCATTCATCTTTTTTTGGGGGTACATCGCCTTCAGTCAATACATGCTTCTGTGGTACGCCAACATTCCTGAGACGACGCGTTGGTGGGCCGTTCGTGGTGCGTCAACCGCGGATGGCCTCCAAAGCTCCTGGGGTATCGTGCTTGTGATACTGGCCCTCGGCCATTTCGTCATTCCTTTTCTCGGATTGATGTCTCGGCATGTCAAGGACCATCGCAAGGCCATGATGTTCTGGACGATTTGGATCCTCGTGATGCACTATTTAGACCTGTACTGGCTTGTCATGCCTGAGTTCCGGAATTCGATAGCCTTCGGCCTTCCGGAACTTGGAAGCTTGCTACTGGTTTGTGGCATCTACGCAATCGGAGCGTCGTTTTTTGCGACCCGCACATCCATGGTCCCGATTGGTGATCCTCGTATACCAGCTTCGGCGGCTCTGAGCGACGCATACTAGTTCATCGTTTTTGTTTTATTGTCCTCTACTATGGAGTTCTTAACGTGAAAAAATGGGTGTTCTTGGGGTTCATCGCCTTGTGCGGTTGCCCGTTCCTGTTTCTCAACGCACAGCAGCCTGCGACCGAACAAGCCAAGTCGGATCCCGCGCTGCAGAGAGCGAAGAAGCAGGCAAAGATGCTTGACACACTGTACAAAACAGCCATCGTCATCATCACGGAAAACTATGTTACCGGCAATGAATCCTTAGCCGCTGGTGATGCGTTTCAGACCTTATTCAAGTCGATGAAGGAAAATGGATTCCACGAGGTTCGCTTACTCGACGCGACCGGAAACGCTTACGACAGTGACAACGAACCTGCAACGGACTTTGAGAAGAAGGCTGTCAAGGCACTGCTTGAAGGCAAGCCCATTTACGAGGAGGTAGTCGCGGAAGGAAATGAAAAATTTTTACTGTCAGCTACCCCGATTCCCGTCGTCATGCAAAAGTGCACGTTGTGTCATGCTCATTACGAGGGAATCAAAGGACCCATTGGAGCCTTGGGGTTGAAGATACCGATCGAATAGCCTTCCTGTGAATCACGAGTTATTCGTCTCTTGGATGCTGCGTTGCCGGTTGCTCGAAACCGGCCGCAGCTGATTGGTTTGTTGCGGTCGAAGAACTTAGAGCTACGCAATCATGAAAATCCTCTGCAATGTTATTTGCCTTTGTACCCTGTTGCCGTTTGCGTTGCCTCACACGGCAAGCGGCGACGATGTTTGGGGCAGTTTTAGAAACGGCGGTACGGGTGTGGTCGCCGATGTAGACTTGCCCGTTAATTGGACACCTGAGTCGATCGCTTGGCGGTCGGTTTTGCCGGGTTACGGACAATCGTCGCCTGTGATTTGGAAGGGCACCATTTACGTGACGTCCTCCTCGGGTCCTTGGCAGCAACAGTGCCTAGTCTCGGCGCTGCGACTCGAAGATGGACAACTCCTTTGGACACGTGAGTTTGCATCCAGCGGCAAGCTAGAGAACTATTTTCGAAATAGTCGGGGGGGGCCTACGAGTTGCGTGGACGAGCGAGGAATCTATTCGTTTTTCGGTACGGGAGACGTGCTCGCGATCGACCATGACGGACTGATCCAATGGAGTTTGTCGTTAACGGATCGATTTGGTGAGATCGTCAATGAACGGGGAGCTGCGAGCTCGTTGGCACAGGATGACTCCCATGTCTACATCGTGATCGATCATCACGGACCATCCTACATCTTGTCGATTAACAAATCCGATGGAAGCATCGCTTGGAAGACCGAGCGAGGGACCCGCGTACCGTCTTGGTCCTCTCCGATCTTCGCATCAATTCATGGCGAGCCGAGGCTGCTGATTAGTTCATCGGATTCGTTCGATGTATACGATCCGAGCGATGGCCGGCAAGTTCTTCAAATACCTGGATTGCAGGGGAATCACATCCCTTCTGCAACGGTGAAGCAGAATCGTGTGTATGTTGGATCCTCGATGTTGATCCATCAATCGACAGACGAAGATGCTGTTGCGAGATCGAATTGTTGCATTGAATTCGTCTCGGGCAGTGAGGGGCAGACTGACGGTCAATTGAAGTACGAGGTGCTATGGGAAGGGGATCGTGTCAGTTCCCACTATTCCACACCGCTAGCGATTGATAAATACGTTTACTACGTAAACAAAGTCGGCGTGCTCTACTGCGTCGATTCCTTGACAGGCAAACAGTATTTCGCAAAGCGGATTGGGAATCCGTGTTGGGCCTCTCCACTCGGAGTAACACACGCCTCGGGAAAGAGCCACGTCTATCTTCCTCTACTCAATGGCACTGTCATTGTGCTCGAGACCGATGATTCGTACCAAGAAATTGGACGGAATCGCGTCTGGGCAGCAGATGAACACCAGGAAATGGCAGAACTAGCGGCCGCGATGCGGAAAGCCAACCAAGTGCCCGCAGATCAAGCCAAGCCCAAAGAAGGCCCAGAACGTATTTTGGGAGGCTTAAGCGAAAAACAGCTCCATCAAATGTTCGAATACGGGGATCCAACAATCTACGGAATCGCGGCCGTCGATGGCCATCTCGTGGTTCGAACAGGCATGGTCCTTTATTGTATTAAGCTGGAACGCTGATTTCCGATCCTTGCCCATGGACTAGAAATTGTAGTGCCATTGGGTGTAGAAGAAGCTCGCGTCTCCGTCGAATAGCGGATTCCCAAGCGCATCAAGACTGTTGTCGTAGTAATCACCTGACCAGAAGTAGGAGAATCCAAGAACCAGATCGCTGCGGACCGTGAGTTTGTAGGTCGAAAGAAGGTCGAGTTCATGTCCTAACTCCCGGCCTCCGACCGTACCACCGGGATTGAAGGGAGTAAGGACTGCAGTGTACGGGCCTTGGGCGGTGTTGGCTAAAAGCATGTAGTGATACCAAGCCAGCAGCGACCACTTCTTTGTCGGTGTAATGGTTCCGAGAACGTTGATGTCGTGTATGTTTCTGCGACCAAAAAGATCCATGAAGCCTTGGTATCGATGGACCAACGGGAACAGATGATTCCAACCCTCCCCAATCGCGTCTCCCCCACTTGCCCAGTCATAATAACCCCAGAGTGTCGGGGCCCATTCTCCGCTACCCTTCCGGCCTAGACCAACCGTCACCGCACCGGCGGAGATGTCGGAGCCATTTGCGTACCGGCCGAATTGGTATCCAAACTCCCCCTCCCACAACAGGCCGTTATCTTCCCCCTTTTGCAAGATGCCGACTGTGTGGACATGCTCGTCGATGCGAGTGTCTTCGTACACAAGGTAGTACAGGTCGACGGGGTTTTTGAATGTCTTGTTGGAATCGTAAACGCCGTACAACGCTCGCGACTGATCCGGCGCGTCAAACGAATCGAAGTCGATTCGGTCAGGGCGAACCAAGATCAAGTCGGTTGCGCGATCATCGTTGTTCCACTGGGAGACGAACCCATCAAACCGACGACGATTGTTTGCCCAGTCGAGAGGTGATAGTAATCTCTGTTGTCCATAGAGCAATTCTTGTCGTCCCGCGCGAAGGTTCAAGCTCCCCTGCTGAGATTCGATGACCTTGTACTCCGCAAACAGATTCTGCGCATCGAGATGCTGTACTTCAATGACGCGCGGACCAAAGGTCTCGCCGCTGCTTCCAGCATCCAGAAACTCCGCAAAGACACGAGCCCGAGGCGTCATCTTGTAGTCAAAGTAAAACCGGGTTCGATCGAGCAGGAAATCATCGTCTCGACCATTCAGGCCAAGGCCCCGGAAATTCTGTTCATCGTGGTGACGTAGTCGATACTGCCCCCCAAAGTCCAGCGTTCCTTTTTCTCCGATAGGAATCTGCTTGAGTGACTCTCCCAGGTGCCAATCGTTGTAGTTGGGATCTTTGAGATAGGAGAAATCGTTGAGAAAGAAGGGGTCTTTGTAAGCCCCGGCAACCTTTTTCTTTAAGGCCTCGGCTTTCTTCTTAGCTTCTTCCTTCTTCTTCTTTTCCGCTTCGGCTTCAGGCGGGGTTGGTGCGTCCGCCGAGGGGATCGAATCTGAACTTACTTCAGGCGAAGTCGATTGCAGGGGCGCATCACTTCGCAGGCTCACACTTGTCTGCCCGAATGCATGCAATCCACAAGTGGCAACAAGCCAAGCCGCGAAACATTTGCGAGCGTCCATGTTCTTACCTCTGGGAACCCATGAAATGGCGCTATGACCATCCCTTCGTGTTCGTTCGACTGCGTGGAGTAGTTGGCTTCACGTTTTCTGCAGGTACCCTCAAGGTCAATGACTTGGGTGTAAGATCCATCGATGCGATGGGAAGTCGATGCTATTCTGTATTTCGCACAATCGACTTTTGGAAACCTTGGAGTGTCGTATGCTCGAGAAAGTCCGTGACGTCCAAGCGAAACTTGTCCAGTTGCTGGTAAAGAGGGCAGTTTTCGCCCAGATCACATCCTCCTTCTCCATGTGGACACGAAACACTGAGTTCCAATCGCTCGAAGGGCGCAACAATATCTAACAAGGTGATTTGCTCCGGAGAGCGGGCCAACGTGTACCCACCCCCTGGGCCAGGCATCCCAACCACCACTCCGGTCTGGGATAGAGTCGTGAGGACTTTGGCGACGATGGCTTGTGACAGCTTTCGACGTTTCGCAATTTGCTGGGAGCTAAATCGCACTGGATGCTTCGCATCGTAGTGTTCCGCGATAAGACTCGTTGCGCATAGCGCCGCATGTGCGACCTTCCCGTATGGAGTCATGGGTTTTCATCCTGCCTCACTTCGGTAACGTGGAGTCGGTTTGAATGAACAGCATCGATCAATTTGATCAAAACGGTCAGCACCAGGATGCCAAAGGCCCAGATACCAGCTGTGATCTTCCACTCGGTCAAGCTCGGAGTGTATTCAACGATCTCGTGAAGGGTTGAAGGAATGAAGCCTGGGATCACCAGCCCCATGCCTTTTTCGATCCAGATACCTACGATGCAGCACACACATGCGATAATTCGCACGGCGCCACGTTCAAGAGCCGCTGGCATGAAAAATAAGACTGTCCCAATCAAGTTGAGCGCGATGGCTGTCCAAATCCATCCTACCAAGCCGGACGCACCATGGCTCCCAAAAAACAAGTAGCGAGCCGAAGCGGCATGCCCGCTTCCTGTGTAGAAAAGGGTGAACAACTCGCTCGCTAGCATCAGCAGGTTGATGGACATAGCGACTCGGATGATTTGAATGAGCGTCTGAGCCGGGCGGGGCGACCACTTCCAATCCGTTGTCATCCGTAAGGCGCGGAGCACGATCAAGATGAAGGCGGGTCCAGATACGAACGCGGATGCAAGAAAGCGAGGTGCAAGCAATGCGGTATTCCAGAACGGACGTCCACCCAGTCCACAATACAGAAAGGCCGTGATCGTGTGAATGCTGATGGCCCAAACGATGGAAAGGAACACAAACGGGATATACCACCAACGATTTGGGCGTCGTCCTAGATATTGCATGTACAGCAAGTAGCCGACGATGTGCAGATTGATCAACAAGTATCCATTGAGAACGATGATATCCCATGTCAACATCGAAATCGGCCAATTGAACTTGCCAATACCCGGTATCAGGTGCCAGAATCGATCGGGCCTACCGAGATCGACAACCACGCTCAAGGTGCTCATCAGGATGGCTGCAATCGCGACCGCTTCACCGATGATCACCAAATCATGCATCTCTTCGTCGTCGTATAAATAGGCGGGGATTACCATCATGACGCCACCCGCAGCCAAGCCAACACCGAACGTAAAATTCGCGATGTAGAGACCCCAGCTTACGTGGTCACTCATATTGGTCACGATCATGCCGTCGCGAACTTGAACGGCCCAAGCATTCGCTCCGACCAAGGCGATGGCAGACAGAAAGATCATCCAACCATAAAACATCCAATTGCCATCGGTGGCAACGCCGAGCGCTCTCCACAAAAACTGCGGATAGGATCGCAAGG
>JALOQW010000453.1 GCA_025459275.1 Pirellula sp. | reverse complement strand
TCGAGGTTCACGAATCGACTGGATTGGTTGTTCCGAGAGTTGGGAAGTGCGGATCGCTCAGATCCTACGCAACTCACGTGAAGGCAGAACACCATCGGACCATTTTCCGGTGACGGCCGTCTTGCGACCCAAGATGGAATCGCACCAAGGGACATTGCGTGTGTTGAGCTACAACATCCATCATGGGGTCGGAACGGATGGCAAATATGATCTTGGTCGTATTGCCAAGATACTTCGAGCCTGGGATCCGGACTTGGTGGCATTGCAGGAAGTGGACCAGGAGACAAGTCGATCGCTTGCGATGGATCAAGCCGCGATGCTCGCTGAGTGGACAGGTTTACAGTACCAGTTTTTCAAAGCGATCGACTTCGACAGTGGTTACTATGGGCAAGTGATCTTGTCACGATTACCGATGAGCCAGGCCGAGACGATCCTCTTGCCGAACGAGGGCTCGAAAGAGCAGCGAATCGCGGGTGAAGTCGTGGCGACATTCGGAGGACGGAGCATACGATTCCTCACGACTCACTTCGACCACACCGACCAGAATTTGAGGCTCCGTCAGGCAGACGTGTTAGCTAAACGATGTATGTCGATGGATCAACCTGTGATCCTGGCGGGGGACATGAATGCGACCCCTGACAGTCCGGTCATGGCTCGGTTGGGAGAGGTTTGGGAGGTTGACGAGGGTGACACCGAAGCCACATTCCCTTCGGCCAAGTCGTCGAAGCGGATCGATTACATTTTGGTTCGCGAGCGGGATGGATGGTCGGAGGTCGGCAGCCGGAGCATCGCCGAACCCACAGCCTCGGATCATCATCCTATCCTCCGAGTCTTGAGGTTCCGCTAACGATCCCATCGCATACGGCAATCGCTGCTGGAGGAGGGAATCGCCAGGGAATCGCAAGTTGAGTGGCTTGACCTTAGGACGACGGTCAAGCTCAAAACGACGGCAGCATCAAGGATTCCGTTGGCTTTTCGCACAAAACAACATAAAACCGGAGCCAAGCTAGATTGCCCTTCAAAACTGGTCCGGATTGGTTAAAATTCGCTGCATCGCACCCATAGCTCAATTGGATAGAGCATCGGTCTACGGAACCGAAGGTTTCTGGTTCGAATCCAGATGGGTGTACTCACGGAAGCCCTCGCCATGCGAGGGCTTCTGCGTTTCTTTCGGCGTCACTGGCGGTCTATCGGGATCGATCTTCCTAGCCGACGGCTTTTCCTCGGCACGACGGGACTCGAAATCGACTGTGGATTCGGACGGTCGATGAAGTTGGGATAGATTTGGACTGGACGTGTTCGTCCACGGCCTCCGCGGCCGTGGTTACGGTTTGGCGAGCGGTGGGTGTTAACCCACTGTTTCTTGAACGGGGCGCAATCGAGCGGCGGCGACGAGTGATGGTACGAGGGTACTCGATGCAGGAAACAGGGGACTAACGTCCCCCGCTCGCCGGAGACTGACCGACGGGTCCGCGGCGATGATGTCCTGCAACCATTTTTCCGATAGCGTTGGGTGCTGGCGAAGGGATACCTTCTCATGCTTTACAAATTTAGGCGTTGCCATACTCTTACCTTTCTTGGTTCATTCCGTCGCCCAGTCGGCGCATAGAAGTTCAGCCTGCTGCAATACGGTTTTGACCGCTTCCTCCTGCAGATCGGGAGGGTAGCCGTACTTGTT
Organism: Pirellula sp.; assembly: GCA_025459275.1. Lineage (GTDB taxonomy): Bacteria > Planctomycetota > Planctomycetia > Pirellulales > Pirellulaceae > JBKCUI01. The sequence continues at coordinate 2,205 of JALOQW010000453.1, read as the reverse complement.
GAGGATGCGTTTGACGATGACCTTGATCTTTGCACGAGCGCTCTCCCGCAACGTCCAGTCGATGGTGACACTCTTTCGGACCTGGGTGATGAGTTCTGCGGCAATCACCTTCAGCTTGGCGTCTCCCATGGCTTCGATCGCAGATTGGTTGGTCGCAAGTGCATCGTAGAATGCGACCTCGTCGTCGGTCAGGCCAAGGTCGTCTCCACGCTTACCAGCTGCATCAAGTTCCTTGGCCAACTTGATCAATTCCTCGATTACCTCCTGCGTGGCGATAGCTCGGTTGTGGTAGGAATTGAGGGTCTTTCGGAGCTTGTCACTAAAGAGCTGGGACTGGACCAGATTCCGTTTCGACCGGACCTTGATCTCGTCCTTGAGGAGCTTTTCCAAGAGCTCGGCAGCAACGTTCTTGTGCTTTAGCCCTCGGACTTCGGCAAGGAACTGTTCCGATAGGATGCTGATGTCGGGCCGCTGCAGGCCCGCTGCCGTGAAGACATCGATGACCTGTCCATCCGTGGTGATGGCCTTGGAAAGCAACTGCCGGATGGCTGCGTCGACTTGCTCCGGTGTTTTCTTTGCTCCACCAGAATTCTTACTCAATGCTGTCTGGATTGCTTGGAAGTAAGAGATGTCATCGCGCAGCGCGGTGGCTTCGTCGTTTGCCGCACACAACGCGAAGGCTTGGGACAGTTCAGTGACCAACGGCACAAATCGTTTCTTTCCATCCTCTTGCTCCAGGACGTGCTCCTGCCCTTCGGGGATCAACGCTAATCGCTGAGAAGCGGTTCCCGTCGTCCATCGTGTCCAGTCGAGTCCATGCAGCATGTCGCATAGGACCTGATGCTTCTCCTGCATCACCGCGATCGCATGTGCAGTGTCGTAGGTTGGTTCTCCCTTGCCTCCGCTTTCGGTATAGACGCCGAGTGCTTGTTTCAATTGATCGGCCAAGCCTAGGTAATCGACCACCAGCCCACCGGGCTTGTCGCGGAAGACACGGTTCACACGGGCAATCGCCTGCATGAGGCCGTGCCCTTGCATGGGTTTATCGGCGTACATGGTGTGCAAGCACGGGGCATCGAAACCGGTCAGCCACATGTCGCGAACGATAACGATCTTGAAGGGATCGCTCGGATCCTTGAAGCGATTCGCTAATGCGCGTCGCCGTTCCTTGTTCCGGATATGGGGCTGCCACTCGGGGCCGTCTTCGGCGCTACCGGTCATGATGACCTTGACCACGCAATCTTTGCCCTTCTCCGCTTCGGGGTCATCGTCCTTCGCGCTGCCCCATTCTGGACGGAGCTTCAGGATCGCATCGTACAAATCAACGCAAATACGGCGGCTCATGCAGACGACCATGGCCTTGCCATTCATCGCCTCAATTCGCTTCTCGAAGTGAGCCACCAGATCGGCCGCAATGAGTGCGATCCGTTTTGGACTGCCGACCAATGCCTCCAATGCCGCCCATTTGCTCTTGAGTCTCTCTCGCTTCGCGTCTTCCTCCCCCTCGGTGATCTCGTCGAATTCCTTGTCGATCTTCGGTAGTTCGGAGCTACTCAATCCGAGCTTGGCGATACGGCTCTCGTAGTAGATCGGAACCGTCGCCTTGTCGGCCACCGCTCGCTGGATGTCGTAAATCGAGATGTAATCACCGAACACGGCTCGGGTGTTGGCGTCATTCTTTTCGATCGGTGTCCCGGTGAACCCAATAAAGGAAGCGTTGGGAAGAGCGTCACGCATGTTGCGGGCCAGGCCATCGATCAGATCGTATTGGCTGCGGTGAGCTTCGTCGGCAATCACCACGATGTTACGTCGTTCGGAAACGGCCACACCCTCACTCGGCCTTCGGCCACCCTCACCCTGAGGGAGAAGATCTGAAGGAGGATGTGCGAGGAACTTTTGAATGGTCGTGAAGACCACGCCACCGCTGGCTACAGCTAACAGCTGGCGCAGATGCTCTCGGTTCGTGGCTTGAACGGGGGTTTGTCCCAACAGTTCATGGCATCGTTGGAATTGACCGAACAATTGATCGTCGAGATCGTTGCGGTCGGTGAGGACCACGAGCGTGGGGTTCTGCATCGCCGGATGGCGTACGATTCGAGCGGCATAGAACAGCATGGAAAAGCTCTTACCGCTCCCCTGCGTATGCCACACAACCCCTGCGCGGCGATCACCCGGTTGCCCACGGTGGACGCGCCCCAACTCGTA
>JALOQW010000452.1 GCA_025459275.1 Pirellula sp. | reverse complement strand
GATGGAGAAATTCGTGCGGCGATAGAATCGCCATGGAAGTCGTCGAAGGAATGGTGCTATCGGAACCGTAGTCCAGATGATAGACCAACGTCAGTGTGCCATCGTTGGATGGACGAGCCACTACGCCACATTGGTCAGTGCCTACCTGAAGCTCATCATCGAGAACGAGTACCTTGGCAGCGATACCTTGGTCTCTAACGCCCGCTTGATGCAATGCATGCGCAATGGCTGACGCACTTCCGTCTAGCCCAGGCATTTCCGAAGCCGTGCACTCGACGATGCAGTTGTCGATCTGCATCCCATACAGGGCTGCCATCACATGTTCCACCATCTCCACCTCGGCATCGCCAGAGACCAGTTTGGTCCTCAGATGCGTATCGACGCGATGGGTGGCCAACCCGCGAATCGTCGGTCGGCCTGGTAGGTCCACGCGTCGGAAGATGATTCCGGTGTCAGCAGGGGCCGGGCAAAACGTGAGTGTCACGGGTTGTCCGGACCAATACCCACGGCCACTTACGTGAGCGATATGGGCAACGGTCTGCTGGTGTTGAACGGTCTGCATCGTTGATCAAGACTTCCTTGTCATGAAAACGCTGGTGCGTCTGGCTAGCGACGGATCTGGCCACCTGGCGCAGGGTTTGCGGTTTGTGGGGCTCGTGCTCCATTGGTCGCAGCAGGAGTCGATTGCACATCTCGCTTCAGCATGGCAACGATGGTATCGGTCAAATCGTGTTGCGGATTGAAGAAGATGACTTCGCGATCCAAACCGATTTGAACGGTGTTCGGCTTCTTGGGATCCATCTTGGTCGCTTGCTTGCGGCTGTAACGGACGACGATATCGTACTTGTAGTGCTTGGCTGCAATGTCGACGGCTGAGACAACCTGGTTGTAGGTGTCCATGATCAGTCGTGCCTGACGCTCCCCGAACTCTTTTTCTTTGTTCACGACTTCGAGACGCAGCTTGCTGTCTTCGCCGACCAGCGTCTCTTGTTTCTTCTTGAACTCGGGGGAGTCAGGAGTCAGGGCATCGTTCAATTGTGTGGCATCGGCTGCGAGCTTCTTTCGTCGGCCTTCAAAATCTTCCATGGCCTTCTGGTACTCAGCCTTGAGTCCTTCCATTTGAGCCATGAAGGATGGGTGACTGTCGAGAATATGGTCGAGATCCACAACAGCTGTGGAAGTGGGTTGTGGCTGCGGGGTCTGCGAACCAATCTGAGCCATGGCAAAGGAGCCATGGACAAGAGCGAAACCGATAAATGCAGCGGTACGAATTCGGAACGGCACTTTTGAGCACTCCTTGCTTGTGTCACCTGCGCTTGTGTTACCCGCGCGAAGGTTCACCTGCATCGTGCAGGTGACGGATTCGAGGTCCGCGGGGATTCTGACGAAATCCAGGATCCGAGTAAATAGCGATCCGACTCAAGATTCCTGGTTTCAGCAAGAACTTTGGAAGCGACCCGTCCAAGCTTAGACGTCAGTGCTTTGTCAAGTTTAAAAACCAATCCCGTTCAACGAACGGACCGAGTGTAGTGGATCTTGCCAAAGATCCTTGAGCACAAAGCACTAGGCCAAGCCTAGCCCCCGATTTCTCCGCGAATCGTGACGTTTTCGGATCCCCGCTCGACTTCGACCTCGAGCATATCGCCTGGCTTGTACTTGGATAAAGCCTCATCCATGTCCTCTCGCCCCACAACCGATTCGGAACCGATCTTCAGAATCCGATCATTGGGAACAATGCCAGCTTTCTTGGCCCAGCCCCCTGGCATGACCCGATCGACCACCAATCCTGGCTCCGACTGCCGAATACGGACACCGAGCCGTACCTTGGAGGTCGTGCTTCGCAAGAAGAATGGACGCTCTGTCGTGCGAGCGATCTTGTCGGTCATGAACGTTACCATTTCAGCGACCCGAACGATGCCGTTGACGTTGATCTTGTCAAAGTCATCGCTGGGGCGATGGTAATCCGGGTGGAATCCCGAGAAGAAGTGATAAACAGGGATCCCCTTCATAAAGAAAGACTGGTGGTCGCTGGGGCCGACTCCTTCCGGTTGACGCTTGATCTCGAAACCGCCGATTTCGTTGGCTTCGGTCAGCAGCGCATCGAACTCGCGAGCGGTTCCCGTGCCATAGACGGTCAGAACATTGTCGGACACGCGGCCGACCATGTCCAAGTTGAGCATGGCCACGGTCTTGTCCAAAGCAAAGCGAGGATGGTTGACGTAGTATTCGCTACCGATCAGCCCTAACTCTTCGGCGGAAAAGGCCATGAACAGGATCCCACGTCGTGGCGTATCGGGCGATTGCTGGCGCACCATCTCCGTGATGCGTTTTGCGGTTTCCAGCATGCCCACGGTCCCCGATGCATTGTCGTCCGCACCGTTATGGATCTCGTAGGTTCCGGGAGCCAATGAGCCAAATCCCCCCATGCCTACGTGATCAAAGTGAGCCCCGACAATCACGAGTTCATCCGCAAGTTCTCCATTGCCGGGCAAATACCCGAGGACGTTCATCGAAGGGATCTTTCTTCGAGCAATCTCGGTTTTCCCCTCAGCCTTCCATCCGGACATCTCGAACGAACGGGGCTTCAGGTCGCTATCGATCTCTTTTTCAATTTCGGCCAACGACTTTCCGCATTCGGACAACCATGCTTCTGCGATCGCGCGACTGACAAAGACCGTCGGAACCTTGTCGTCGCCGACCGCAGCCCCTGAACCACTGACGGGGAGCAAGGCTCCTGGATTGGCTGCTTCCGAGGCTGCATCATTGATCAGGATCAAGGCCGCGGCACCGTGCTTGGCTGCGTTCGATTCCTTCGTGGTAAAGAAGGCATATTGGCTTGGCTCCGTTCCGGCAAAGACACTGTTGGGGTCGTTGCTTTGAGGTTCCTTGCGCAGGACCAGGACCACTTTGCCTTGAACATCCAAGCCTGCGTAGTCATCGTATTGGATCGAGCCATCATTCGCGGTGATGCCATATCCTGCGAAGACGATCCCTGCGTCGAAGACGCCATTGGAACCGAGGCTCAGCGATTGGAATTGTTCGGCGAGTTTCAGTTCGACGCGTGTTCCATCCGGCTTGGTGATGGCCAAATGATTGCTCTCGGGAATGGCTTCGGTGGGGCCATCGAGCTCGAAGAATTGATACGGCTGGCCATCGAACAGGTCGGTTTCCAATCCCAAATCCTTGAAGCGTTGGGCGAGAAACTCCGAAGCCTTTTTCAGGCCTGGGGTGTCCGCCGATCGACCACGCATTTCATCGGATGCCAAATAGGAGATATCGCTGTAAATGCGAGTTTCGGCCTCCGCTCGCGAGGCGTCGCTCGCAACAGGACGATCTTCGGCCAGTGCTGCTGGTTGGACGAACCACCCAGCTCCAAGCAATAAAGTCAAAGCGGCCCAATGGCGACGGAGATGCAATGGAAACAGCGACATAGGGATGTGAGGGTTAGAATGAGATGACGATACCATGAAGGGCCTCGGAAGACCCCCGCAACAGTTTAGACGCTTTCCATCCCCACGTCAGGCGCCTTGCGGGCTGGATTTCGAAAGGAATCGTGCCATCTTTCCAGATCATGGATTTATGCATGCGACATTGCGGGGAGACAAAAGCAAGATCCCGTTTGCCGAATTCGAGAATTGGAGTAGACTACCCCTCGATCGAGGCCTCCAAGCCTCGTTCTCGGGCCGTAGCGCAGCCTGGCTAGCGCGCTACCTTGGGGTGGTAGAGGTCGTGGGTTCGAATCCCGCCGGCCCGATTTTTTTGGCCCTTAAGTGGATGGGAGAAAGTAGAGAGTAGAGCAAACCAGGATCGGAGAATGGGTGGTTCGTCCGCCAATCACTGCTCCAACGGTTGCAACGTACTTTCTCCCATCTGCTCGGTCTACTTTCTACTCACTACTCTCTTGGCTGTTTGATGTTCTTCCACAGCATCTAGCCTCTTCTATTTCAGTAGACTGCGATGACCTTCGCCTTCGAAAAGCTCCTTGTCTATCAAAAGTCTGTCGATTTCGCTGACTCTGTATGTGTCGCCACCGAACAGTTTCAACGCGGCTACGGTTTTCTTGTTGATCAATTAAACCGTGCCGCACTCTCGATCTCGTCAAACATTGCTGAAGGAAACGGCCGCTTCACTAAAGCGGATCGCA
>JALOQW010000451.1 GCA_025459275.1 Pirellula sp. | reverse complement strand
GTAGGTCAAATCCAAGTACCGCATGCGTTGGCGCAACTCTGGATCCTGAAGCCCCGCATGCTTCTCGGGAGGTGGCTCGAGAGTCTTGGTCATGAAATGCAGCTTCGACGCAAAGACCGTCAGCTCACCCGTGTTGGTTCGACCCAATCGACCATCCACGCCGATCAAATCCCCGAAGTCTAAGAGCTTGGTCAGTTCAAAGTCTTCATCCGACACATGCCCCTTAGGGATCATGACTTGGATATCGCCGGTCAAGTCGCGAATGTTCAGGAACACGAGCTTGCCTGCGGTACGCATCAGAAGGATCCGGCCTGCGACGCGTACGGAAGGGCCAATCTCTTCGCCTGGTCCCTTGCTTGCCTTCCACGTCTTGTAGTCGATGACTTCAGGCCCATCGAACTCTGGCAGCGGGATCTGGGAACCGTCAGCCAATTGGTAACGGACCTCGTCTTGCTTGGCGCGGACGTCTTGGATGAATAGACGGTCATCGAACCGATGGCCCCAGGGATCGAGACCTTGGGCTTCGATTTTCTTCAGTTTTTCCAGCCTCGCTGCTTGATGAACCCCTAGTTCGGCCGGATCGGGTGGTTGAAAATCTGTCATAGTTTTTGGTTCGATGGAAAGATTACTCTTCGAGTGGGCCGGAGATTGTAAGGAAAAACGCTGGAAAACCAAGTCGAACCCTGCCACAGGCTGTCCCCCTGGAATCCGGAGTCAAAATGGACCTTTTCGCTGCTGCCGAGCAATCCAACCGAGAATCGGCGATGCCGCTGGCGGCTCGCATGCGACCGAAGTCGCTCGATGAGATGGTGGGACAGGCCCACATTCTCGGGCCTGGCAAGCTGTTGCGACGGTTGGTCGATGCGAGGCGACTTCAATCGATTCTCTTTTATGGCCCTCCAGGAACGGGCAAGACGACGCTGGCGCGCCTTTTGGCATCGGAAACCGAGGCGGCATTCCGTCAACTCAACGCCGTCACCAGCGGCATCAAAGAACTCCGCGAAGCCTTGGATTGGGCCCGCGGCGAAGTCTCCGCCACCGGCTCGCGTCCTGTTTTGTTCATCGATGAAATCCATCGCTTCAATCGTTCGCAACAAGACGCTCTGCTCCCCGACGTCGAAGCCGGTGTTGTGGCACTTGTGGGAGCGACCACCAGCAATCCCTACTTCGCGGTGAATGGTGCGCTGCTGAGTCGATCTCAAGTGTTCGAGTTGCAACTGCTGAGCGAATCGGACTTGGTCGCGCTCATGCAGCGTGCCTTGGAAGACCGAGTCCATGGTCTGGGTCGATATCAAGTTCAAGTTGATCCCGAAGCGCTCGTCTACTGTGCCCGAATGTCGGAAGGAGACGCTCGACGGGGGCTGAACGCGCTCGAACTGGCAGTTTTGTCGAGCAATGCGGTTCCTGTCGTGCTGTCGGTTTCGCATATGCAAGACTGCATGCAAAAGAAGAGCATTCAGTTTGATCCGACAGGGGACGACCACTATGACATGGCCAGCGCTCTCATTAAGAGCATTCGAGGCTCGGACCCCGATGCGGCGCTCTATTGGCTGGCTCGCATGCTTGAGAGTGGTGAAGAAGTACGATTCCTTACGCGAAGGCTGGTGATCCTAGCCAGCGAGGATATCGGCAATGCGGATCCGAATGCGTTGCCGTTGGCGGTTGCGTCCATGCAAGCGTGCGAGTTCATCGGTTTGCCCGAATGCCAGTTGACCCTTTCGCAGACCGTCATCTATCTAGCCCTCGCTCCGAAAAGCAACTCGGCCACCACGGCGATCATGAACGCGCGTCGCGAGGTTCAGCAAGGGAGCATCATCCCTGTCCCGATCCATCTGCGCGATGGCCATTATGCGGGCTCGAAGGACCTAGGGCATGGAGTGGGGTACGAGTATGCCCACGATGCCCCGGAGGGAATCGCAGCCCAGGATTATCTCGGCGTAGAACGACAGTTCTATGAACCGGTGGAACGCGGATTCGAAGCGGAACTGGCTGCCCGATATCGAGCTATTCAACAACGATTGAAGCTCAAGGAGTGAATCAGTCGCGAAGCGATTCGGGAGGTAAAGAGGCGATGAGATCTTTGGACCCCGCCCCCCAATTCGACAAAGACTTGAATGCTGTTGCGAAGGGAACGTCCAAAAGATGAACACGTTCACGCTTGACAATGAAGACGTCTCCCGTCAGGACGGAGGGAATGTCAGGGACGAAGACCGTGACGAGCTCGTCGTTGCATTCCTCCACGAGAAAGGCATGCACGAGTCCATCTTCGAATTGGACCAATGCAGGCTTCCAAGCTTTCTGGTGTGGATCACCTGCTACCTGGCGTGATAGATCTCGAATCTGGGTGTACCCTGGGATGCGGTTGAGAAAAGTGTTTTCGATCCAATCTCTGAGCCATTGGCCCAAGCTGGTTCGAAGCGCGAGTCCAAGCAAGAGGCAGATGATCAAGATCAACGCCACCGACATGACTTCTTCGCCCGGAAACCATTGGGGCAGTACACCCTTGATCGGTTTGACCACTTCTACTGCGGTTTCAAAACCTTTGGCCAGCAGCAGTCCCGTCAGATAGATAGGGACCACCAGCAGCAGCCCACTCATTATGCAGCGTCCGAGAAATCGAAGGACATTCATGGCATTACAGGTTCTGAAGAGTTACCAAAATCGCTCGGGGAATAATCACGTATCTTAAGCGAATTCTGTCGGCTTTTTGTGACTTCATGTCAATAGTTAGCAACACACGTGCCACTGACCTCGGGTACTCTATAACATAGGTCCGAGAACTCGAATTCCTGATTTCGGAGGTTCCACCCATGCCGAAGCATCCCTTGTGGTCCTTGATTTTTTGCTTCGTTGTCATCCCGATTCGATGCACGCCCGCCGTGTCGGATGCATGTTGTTCGGCGTTTGCAAGCGGCGCATTCTTCCAGATTGCGGACCAGCACGTACTGATCTATTGGGATCCAGAGACAAAGATAGAACACTTCGTGAGGAAGGCAGGGTTCCGAAAGTCAACGGACCTAGCTACGGGCGAATCGGCTTCTGCGGACCATGAGAATTTCGGCTTTCTCGTCCCTTCGCCAACGAAACCGACGATCGAAGCACCGGACAAGCCCCCATACGGTGATCTCTTCTTCCCCTTGCAATTGAAGATAAGTCCTCGTGTCGAAACGGTACGACGGACACGATGGGAGATTGGGTCTGGGTTACTGGCCCCTTTCCTTCTGCTATCAGGGAGAGATGCTGGGATTTCGGTTGGGAGCAAAACTTCATCTGCCGCTGTCGATTCGGTTCAAGTTCTCGAGTCCAAGACGGTGGCTGGCTACGATGTGGTGGTGCTCAAGGCCAGTGATGCGAGTGCCTTAACGGACTGGCTGCAAGAGAATGGATACGACGCACGCCCCGCGTTGCGAGAATGGGCTGAACCTTACATTGCCAAAGATTGGATCATCACGGCATTCAAGTATTCCACTGCGGGTGATGTTACCGTCGCGGAATCGATTCGAATCTCATTCAAGACGGACCGCGCCCTGTTTCCGTTTCGTGTACCGGTTGACCAAATCGCTAAAGAGGGAAACGGGGCCTTGCTTCGAACGTATGTGATTGGACCTGGTCGGGCTCAAGGCACCTTGGGAGAGGGTGATGACTCAAACCCATGGAATCAAGCGAAGCTTCGGTATGCGATGCCCGTGGAGGACATTGGCGCGATTGCCAAGGAGGCACTTCCCGAGGAGGCATGGCGATGGAAGCACGGGTTTTGGTTGACCGTGTTTGACGATCCGACGTGGCCCTCAGGAACACAAGATCTTTGGTTCGATTTCGATTGGAGGGCCGAATCCTTTCAGGAGGTCATCCATCGAGTTGCCTACGACCGCCGTATGATCCCAGTGGATTT
>JALOQW010000094.1 GCA_025459275.1 Pirellula sp. | reverse complement strand
AGGGACCGGTTCGTGGCGTCGAGTATACTGCTCGGGACATGCGAGGTGAGCATTTCCATTTGATCGTTGATGATCCAAGTAAACTCATCATCGACAAGATCGAATAGGATGCATGGCTGTTCACCATTACCATCCAAAAGTGAGTTCATGAGTTCGAATCCCTACCAACCGACACCGAGTCATTTGCCCGGCTTACGGAACCGAGCACAAGTGGTTTAACCATGCTTGATCGACGATCATGCTTGGTTTGCTTCTGCAGCCTCATTGGTTCGCTGGCGATTGCATACGGGTTCTGCGAGCCATTCGAAAAGCGTCGCGCCAAGCAACATGAACTCAAATCTCTGGGCGCATTCTCAGTAGCGTTTGATGCAAATGGCTCCGTTTCGTCCGCTCGTTTCCGTCAATCGATTGCTCCGGGGTTTTCGGAAGCATGCGGTAAGCTTCAAGTCGTCGACCTCAAAGGGGCTGTCGGAATTCGTCAAAGTCTTCAAGTGCTGACCCGTTTAGAATCATTGCGCATGGTCGTTCTAAGTGTCAGCGATGTACGAGATGAAGATATACAGCTCCTGCCACAAATCGCTGGCTTGAAGCATATTTGGATGACGAATACCAAGTTGACGGATCAGTGCGTGGAGGACCTCGCTAGAATTGAACGCCTTGAAATCGTCAAACTTGACGGAACCGAGATTAGCGCTGAAGGGATCGAACGTCTTAGGCTCTTGAAGCCAAAGGTGAAGATCGAAGGAGTCGCTCATGCGGAATAGTTGTTGCAACGAAGGGAAATGGAGCACAGCGACGGCTTTTACAACGCAAAGATTCTTGTGGGACATGTTCTTGGTGTTGGGTGTCTTCACCGCTACCTGCTGCCTGGCTTTGCATCGAGCGGGCCTCAACGACTTCAATACTCCCATCAGCATTGAGTATGCGGAAGGTAATCGGCTCGCGATCCTTTTCTTCTGTTCGTCGCTAAGTTTGATCGTTGCGGCCGGGCTTTTGTACCGATGCTTCGGTCAATGGTTAGCAGCCCTTGTATCGTTCTTGGTACTGCTGTTTCTGGTTACTGTTGTTGCATCCTGGCCAAATTCAATCGTCCACTTTTATGCGTTCTATGCAACCTTGCTTGGAGCAGTTCTCGCTCCACTGATCGCGCTATGGAAACTCAAGCTATGGGCACGCTTTGTCGGCCTCCATGCGGTTTTGGTGACAGTAATCTTGCTGCTCTATTGGGCTGGCACGAAGGACTTGGATATGGCAGGTTTCGGAATGGCACAACGTATTGGGGTCATCGTTGCGTGGCTATCCAACTCGTACGTTCTTAACCACTGTCGGCATATTGCTTCATGTCTGTAACTTCAAGGATTGAAGGGCAGAGTGGCCGAGGAGTTCCGAGTTCGCGGTATCACATTAATGCGACAGGACTCGTTAGCTAACCCAACTTGTCGATTTCGACCGTAGCAAGAAACTGATCGATCAATCCGCTTGGTGCCTTGACGATATGTTCGGGACCGGGAAACCGTCCGCTTTTGACGTCGGCGATGTAGTCTCGAAATCCTCCGACTCGCTCCGCTTGTATCTCCTGCTCCATCTGGAAGAGGTTTCGGTATTGTTTGGTATGGCGAGGGTAAGGAGGCGCGTGGTTGCCCAAAATATCTTCCGCGAACATGAATTGAATATCACCGCCACTCCCAGCCCCAATCGACGAGGTCACCAGGCGCGTGCGACGGGAGATTTGCATCAGTAACTCAGCGGGTACGACTTCCACTTCGACTGCCCAGGCTCCTGCTTCTTCGAACGCCTTGATCTGCTTGTAGACCCACAGCGCCTCCTCGATGGTTTTGCCGACCGCTTTGAGGCCACCGGTCCAAGTGCTCAATCGGGGTACGAGGCCAGCGTGAGCCTCCACAGGGATTCCGGCGTTCGAAACCGCTCGAATCAACTCTGGGCCCCATTGGCACATGATCCCATCCGCTCCGATGTCCATGGCATCGTAGCCCGCACGAATCGCCTCAGCCGCAGTAGCAATCTTGGTCAGCCCGATACAGAAAGTCATAAACGTATGAGGCGCAGCCTTCCGGATCGCGATGGCACTGGCAGGGTTGCTTGGATCAAACTTGACCTTGAGTAAGTCGATCCCTGCTTCTTCAGCCGCCACCGCCTCATTCGTGGTGAAGGGCATGGTCTCGGTGAGAACGGCCTTGCCTTTCAAGTCTTGCAAGTGCTTAACGGTATAGTTTCGAGTCGCATACGCCCCGCCAAGCGTCATGGTCCGGTGCAATCCGCGCTTGTGTGCATCTCTCGGAGGCAATACGTTGGAAGGGGGAATGTCATCGGGTTTCATGGATTCGGTCGATTCTTCATCAGGACAACTTCGCGGAGGGTAGACAAACCCAGCATATCAGTATTCCATTGCATGAAAACAAGGGGATCCACGGCCTCCGCGGCCGTGGCTACGATAGGCGTGACGAGTCCGTGTTGAGTGTCACTGCGGTGACGGCTCTGAATTAGAACTTTGGGTTGCTAGTCACCCGAGGGCTTGCGCCCTTCGGCTTGAATAGCTCGCGACGCTCGCCGTGAAGTGGGAGTAGCTGGGATAGTCCTTTTGCTCCAGCCTAGTTGCCAGTCCTGAGTTCTTGTGTTGGCGCAGGAGATTTGGCATGCGAAGCCGATCGCGTTTCCCTTAATCGCAATCGTACGAGTAGGTCGTTGATCGCGTCTCGACTCGTTGGCAAATCTGGCAGCGTCGACTCCTCGTAGGATCGTTCCAACTCCTTCGTTAGTCGGTCATACTCGGCCTGATAGAACGCGATGTTCGCAGCATCGAGGATGCCTTTCTCCTCGCTCGTCCGCTTCCTGTGGACCAACTCATCGAGATAGCTCAGTTTTGCGGACTCGTTCAGCAGGCACAAGTTCGCTTGGACTTCCTTGGTCCTCATCAGATGGATTCCCGTCAAGAGAACGCGAAACGTATAGAGCAGTGGCTTCACTCTCGGCGGAGATTCTTTCCCGACGAGTTTCCATTGTGTTGCCGCGAACCCAAGATAATGGTGTGCATGGTGCCGTGTGATACAGCCTGGAGCAAGCGATTTCAGTTCCTCATGCTCTGGAGTCGTGTAGACAACCAGCGGCGACAGAAGCTGTTCCAACACATAGCCATTTCGCTTGAGCATCAAGCCAAAGAACTTCGCAGCATCGTGCGTGACGAGGTCGATTTCCAGCCCCTCGTAGATCCCCTCCTTTTCGACGGTCTGTTCACCTTCATCGAGGCCGACCACCGTTTCGAGTGGTAGCAAGTGAACGCCTCGAAGATCAAAGTCCGAATCGGGTGATGGGAAACCATACAAGTGAGCGCCGCTAATCGTCGCAAAAACAAGTGGATACGGATGCGACTTGACATGAGTCATCATCTTTTCGTAGTTGATCATGGTAATTCCCTCTGCATCGCAAGTTTCCTGGCATGGATCAGAAATGCGTTGGCTCGTTCGTAGTCAGGGCGATCGGGTAGCGACGTTTCCTGAAATGCTCGTTCGAACTCGACTTGCAAGCGTTTGCGCCATGTGTCGGCTTCGGCGAACGAGACCTCGCCTCGCTTGACCGCGAGCAAACGTTCGCGATCCTTTCCGACTTCGACGGTCACCTTTCCTTGTTTCAGCACATCGATTCCGGAGATCAACAACCGGATCAAGTGCATCACATGCTTCCACTTGACTCGCCCTTGATTCCGAATGTCCGTCTGCATTTTTTTGAACTGGGATGCGACATATCCGGAGTAGGTTTGAAAGACCAGCTTCGACAGGAACGCTTCTCGCATCGCTAGAAGTTCCTTGGCCAGAGGTGTCGCGAACTCGACCATGGGAGAGTAGAGACACTCGAGCACATTCGGGTTCGCTTTGAGTGCGAGCACAAGGAACTTCTCGAGTTCCCAATAAGCCTCTTGGGCTGCTTCGTTCTCTAGCTGTTCAGGGACTCCGTAGAGTGACCAGTGGAGCTCGGCTGGTGGCAGATAAATACCGCGGCGATCGGTGTCGGATTGATCGTCGTCCAATCCATAAGCTCTCGAACCAATGACACAGCGGTAGATGATCCGTTCATTCAGATCGACCAACGCACTATCGGTGCCGCCACGGATCTGATCGCGTTTGAACTCGGCCAAACGAACCAGCTGGTCGTGGTGCACTGCCGCTTCGAAACCATCGTTGAACTTAATCCGATACGCATGCGATCGATCCATAGGGGATCGAACGATGACACCGACGGAGCCGGCCGGATGCGCCACTCGGCGATTGGCATGGTAGGTATCCTTCTGGACGACCACTTGGGTGCCTACCGAAAAGATCAACGCTTCCGTCACGATTCCGACGACTCCAGACATGTGTCGTCGTGTTCGTAGCCGGGAGCACAGGTGCAGAGGAAGACCAAGTCGGAGGGGCTGTCATTCTCGATCCAATGGACCGTTCCGGGGGGAATGGCAATGGCGTCCCCGCGCGAAACACGTTTCGATTCGTCGGCCAAATGCATGATCCCAGTCCCGGACAGGATGTAGTAGATTTCCTCGGTTTTCGGATGGTGGTGGGCCGCAGTCCGGATGCCGGGCGGAACGGTGGCTTCCGCCAAGCTCTGATTTCGAATGCACGAGTTGCGGTGGGCCAAGAGTTCTCGAATCACGGATCCGTCTTTGGTAACGAATGGAGTACAATGATCCCTTTGAACGATATCCATTTCTTGCCTCCGTCAAAATCTGCAACCTGATAATGGCTTCTCGCCCCGTTCGTATCCTGCTGTGCTCGTCGAACATGGAGCCGGGGGGAAGCGAACGACAATTGTTGTATCTCTTGCGAGGTTTGGACAGATCCCGCTTCGATCCGATGCTGTATCTGTTGTACGACCAAGGGGCCCTCCTGAACGATATCCCGCAAGACATCCGGCGATTCGCATTCTGGAACGAACATCGCGAGCCTCGGTTGTCTTGGCCAGGGCGGATCCACCAGTGGCAAATCGCTCATCTGCAGAGTGTGATCGCTCGTGAACGGATCGATGTGACCTATGACCGCCTGTTTCACATGACCATGATCGCCGGGCCGGCCACGCGACGAGCGAATGTCCCGCGTGTCTCTACGATTGTCTCTCCTCCAGAATTCGATGTGGAGCGGTCCGAGAATCGTTGGCGCTGGATCAAACGACGCCGACTGGCCCTGGCCTATCGCGAAAGCGCTGCTTTGTTGACGGTCGCATCAGGAACGGCCGAAAGTGCGTCTCAATATTATGGCATCCCGCGCGATCGCTTTCAGGTCGTGCCGAGCCCCATCGATCGCGCTCGTATCGAACAGCTCGCGGAAGAGGCGGTCCCTGCCCCCGGTTTTCGAAAAGACCGTGTTCATGTCTTGGCGGCTGGACGCTTAAGTGCCGAAAAGGGGCATCGTTATCTGATCGAGGCTGTTGGCAGGTATTTGAAAGCGAGAGAAATGGGGTCCCTTCCCGATTTGGAGCTTCATTTGGCAGGTAACGGACCTTTGCGAGAATCTCTGGTTTCGCTGACGATCGACTTAGGCATTGCGGATCATGTTCACTTCTACGGGCACGTCCCGAATCCCTATGCGATGATGCATCGCTGCGATCTGTTTTGTATGCCGTCGCTCTATGAAGGGATGCCTAACGCGATGCTGGAAGCCATGGCATGCGGTGCGCCCGTCGTCGCATCGAATACGAAGCAAGGCCCGGGAGAGTTGTTGCGAGAGCACCCCATTGGCCAGTTGGTTCCCCCTGCCGACCCCGATGCCTTATGCACCGCGATTCAAGATCGCTTTCGCTCGCCACAGCCCTGGCACGATCGGGCCGAACGAGCGAAAGCATACGTCAGAACACACCATGACATGTCGCGATGGCTTGATACGATGAGCGGCATCTTTCTTTCCGCTTGCAAGATTTCGACTCAATGAACATTCATAAAATCACTAACGAAGCGCTGGCAGCGATCTTCGAGGAAATGGCCGACCTGCTCGAATTGTCAGGTGAGAATACGTTTCGAGTTCGAGCGTATCGAAATGGCGCCATGGCCATCGCATCTCTCGCTAGCCCGGTGGCGGATATGATCGCCTCGGGTGTCGACCTCTCCGACATCGAAGGAATCGGCTCGACCCTTGCCGAAAAGTCGAAGGTCATCGTTGAAACTGGTCACTTGCCCCAACTGGAAAAACTGAGGCAGGAAGTACCAAGAGGGCTGCGCGATCTCATGCGCATCCCAGGCCTCGGTGCCAAAAAGGCGATGAAGCTGCATCAGGAACTGGGTGTTCTAGATCTCGCGAGCCTTCGAGACGCGTGCCAGCGAGGTGCGGTTGCGGCAATCAAGGGCTTTGGGGAAAAGACCCAGCAATCGATCCTACAAAATATGGATATCGTCGAAAAAGCGTCGAAGCGACTGGCGATTGATGTCGCCGACGCACTGGTTACTCGATTGCGTGCCCATTTTCAAGAATGTCCGGCCATCAATCAAATCGAGTTTGCAGGGAGCTATCGGCGATGCAAGGAGACGGTCGGTGATTTGGATATCTTGGTGACCAGCGACTCTCCGACCGCCGTCATGGACCGATTCGCTGAGTTTCCTGCCATCCAAGAGATCTTGGCTCGCGGCGAGACGAAGATGAGTGTCCGTATCTCCGACGCATTTCAGATCGACATGCGCGTCGTCGAGCCAGATGCCTGGGGAGCGGCTCTGCAGTACTTCACCGGGAGCAAGGAACACAATGTCCATGTGCGATCGTTAGCGAAGTCGAAAGGACTCAAAGTCAATGAGTATGGAGTCTTTGATGCCAACGACGAATCGCGGCTTGTGGCTGGCAAGACAGAGCAAGAGGTCTATCAAGTTCTTGGATTGCCGTGGATCCCTCCCGAACTGAGAGAGAATCGACGGGAGTTTGCTTCGGACGCCGCCTCGCGCATTGCACATCTCATCCGGTGGGAGGATATCCAAGGTGACTTGCACATGCACACGACGGCCACCGATGGCGAGAACACTCTGGAGGAGATGGTTCAAGCCGCAAAGGACTCGGGGCTTCAATACATTGCGATCACGGATCACTCGAAGCGAGTCAGCGTCGCGCGCGGTCTCGATGAAGCCAAGCTCATCGAACAATGGCGTGCGATCGACGCCCTCAATCAAAAACTGGCGGGTGCGTTCCATGTCTTCAAAGGGATCGAATGCGACATCCTCGAAGAGGGACCATTGGATCTCAGCGATGACTGCCTTCGTCAAGCCGACTGGGTCACGGCCAGTATCCACTTTGGCCAGAAGCAGTCCCGTGACCAGATTACCGATCGGATCGTACGAGCTATCGCGCATCCTTGTGTGCATTCCATTTCCCATCCAACAGGTCGCTTGATCAGTCGTAGGAACCCCTACGATGTCGACATGACAGCCGTGGTTCAAGCGGCCAAGGAATACAAGAAATGCCTGGAAATCAACGCTAATCCAGAGCGATTGGACTTGAACGACATCATGGCCGCGAACGCAGCCGATGCGGGAGTCCTGTTGGTGATTAACACCGATGCACACTCAGTATCCCATTTCGCATTGATGAAATACGGTGTCCAAGTCGCCCGTCGAGCCGGTTTGTCCAAGGATCAGGTGCTCAACACTCGAAGCTTGAGCGCTTTTCGAGAGTGGCTTGCGCAGCACACAGTGCGCTCTTGATCTACAGGGCAAGCTTGATTCGATCGTGAACTACGTCAAGATCTCGTGCACCACTTTGCCATGCACATCGGTCAATCGTCGATCGATCCCCGCGTGACGGAAGGTCAATTTCTCGTGGTCGATACCTAGCAAGTGCAACAAGGTGGCATGGAAGTCGTAGCAGTAGCAACGGCCTTCGACGGCTTGGTATCCCAGTTCGTCACTCGCGCCGTAGGCAACCCCTTGCTTGACTCCGGCACCGCACATCCAACTGACAAAGGAACCGCCATTGTGGTCACGGCCAACACTTCCCTGCGCGAAGGGGGTACGTCCGAATTCTGTGGTCCAAACCACGAGAGTATCTTCCATGAGACCTCGGGCAAACAAATCGCTGAGAAGGGCCGCGATCGGTTGATCAACACTTCGAGCAATGGGAGGTAGCTCGCCGATGATGCTGCCGTGATTGTCCCAGTTGTTGGCCGCGCCGGAAGGACCGCTCCAGACTTGCACGAATCGGACACCTCGTTCGATCAAGCGCCGAGCCAGAAGACATCGTCTACCGAAGTCCTCGGTTTCCTTTTGATGCGTGCCGTATGCCTCGAGCGTTAACTGGCTCTCTGAGGCTAGATCAAATGTCTCGGGAGCGCTCAACTGCATCTTGGCCGCAAGCTCGTAAGAAGCGAGCCTCGCAGTCAAGTGAGAATCGAAGGGCCGTTCCATCGAGTGTTTGCGATTCCAACGATCGAGGAGTTCCAGCCCCTGCGCATCGGCGTCCCCGTGCGCGAACTCGAAGACTTTGGACGGATGGAGATTCGGAATCGGTTCCCGCGAGGCTGCATCCAACACCAAGCCTTGATGACGGACGGGGAGAAATCCCGAGCTGAAGTTTGCACGCTGGTTGTACGGCAGACCCCGCGCGTCGGGCAACGCAACAAACGTCGGCAAGTTGTCTGTTAAATTCCCCAAGGCGTACGAAACCCAAGCACCGAAACAGGGAAATCCGGGCAGCGTAAAGCCCGTGTTCATCATGTAGCTGGCCGGTCCGTGCACGTTCGTCTTGGTGGTCATCGCCATCAGGAACGTCAGCTCGTCGATGATGGCTGCCTGGTGCGGAAACACCGAGCTGACCCAGCGTCCTGTTTCGCCGTGCTGCGCGAACTCAAAGGGGCTCTGCATCACTGCTCCGGCCGGCGCGGTGAACCCTTCGGGTTTCTCGGTCGGCCCGAGCATCTGGCCGTGCAGCCGCGCGAGTTGCGGCTTGTAGTCGAACGTGTCCATGGGGCTCGCGCCGCCGTTCATGAACAGCTGGATGATGCGTCGGACCTTGGCCGGATGATGGAGACCGTCGTCGAGCACCGCTGGCGATGCGGCGCGCAGCGGCGGCTCCTCACCCAGCCAGTGCGCCAGTGCCACACTGCCAAAGCCACCGCCGGCCAGTTGCAGCAGTCTGCGTCGTGAGAAACCGGTAGGCACCATGGCTAATCCACAAAAAGGAACTCGTTCGTGCTGAGCAGCAACCGACAGACCGACTCCAACCCATGCCGGCGGCCAAGCGTCTCGAGTCGCTCCGCTTCCTCTTGCGTGGGCGAGCGCTGCCACGTCCAGGCGACGACCTGCCGGACCTGCGCGTCGAGCGCGTCGGCCGTGTTCCTGGCCCTGTGTGCCATGTGCCGCGCGTGGTGCAACACAAAGACGTTGTTCAGCAGCGTCAGCGACTGCAGTGGCGAAGCAGAGAAACCGCGCGTGGGCGCCAGCAGACCTAGGTCGGGAAAGTCGAGCGCTTCGAACAGCGGGTCCGGGATCCCGCGCCAGACGACGCGATAGATGCTGCGCCGAGTCGCCCCCGGACTGTCCCAATCGAAGGCGCGATAGTCCAGAATAGGCGTGAGCTGAGCGCCCGGACGGCTGGTGAAGTGCGGGATGCCCGGTCCGCCCATGGTCAGGTCCAGCCGTCCGCTGGCGGCGAGCACCGCGTCGCGATAACTGTCGGCATCCAGACGTTGGCGCGACATGCGAGCCAGGAGCCGATTCTCGGGATCCCGCGCCGCCAGCTCCGGCGCACAGGCCGAGGACTGCTGCCAGGTGTGGCTGGTACAGATGAGTCGATGAAGCTGTTTGAGCGAGCCCCCGCCGTCGCGCAGTTCGCAGGCCAGGTAGTCGAGCAGCTCGGGGTGTGTCGGCACGCCACCCATGCGCCCGAAGTCGCTGGGGGTATCACAGAGCCCGCGACCAAAGTGGTAATGCCACACGCGATTGGCAATGCTCCGCCACGTCAAGGGGTTCTCGGGGGCGGCCAGCCAGTCGGCCAGCGCCCCCCGGCGTGCCGACTCCGCATGCCCTGCGGGCAGCTCGAACCGCGCGGGAAGCGCGCGAATCATCGCCAGGGCACCCGGCGGCACGACGTCGCCCGGCTGGTCGACGTCGCCCCGCCTGAGCACGCGGATCTCGCGCGGCGGATCAATCCGCACGACGCCCCGTTCGTTCTCCGTCACGCTGGCCGCAGCATAGACCTTCTCCTGCGCGGGCAAACGCCGCAGCTCGGCCTCAGCAATGTGCCGGAGAATCGCGCCCGACAGCACTGTCTGCTGCTGGCGCGATCGCTCGTGGGCGGGCAGGGCCCGGGTTTCCTGCGCTCCAAACGGGAGCGCGATGGTCAGCTCCGCCGGAGCATCGGTAGCCGACAGTCGAAAGCGGCCAATCAAATGCGACCGCCCGTGGATCTGCCGCATCAGCACGTGCAACCGCATGCCAGGCTCAACGGCCAGGGGTGTCTCGAGTTCAAAGACGGCGTAGTGCGGCTGTCCTTCCTCGGGATGGATCCCCCAGGCCGTGCCGAGATCGCCGTCCAGGGCGTGCCGAATCGTCCAACCTTCCTGATCAAAGTCCGCCGTCGCGTCCCGGATGGCCAACCGCGCCCCTGCGGCCGCCCCCGGTCGATACACGCGGATCTCCATCTCGTTCAAGTGCAAGTTGCCGTTCTCAGCGCGCCCTGGTCCACGCTGTGGCAGGGAATCATCGGGGAGAATGTCCAGTCGGATGGCCGTGACCAGCGGCAACGTCGTGGCAGCGGTGACAGCCGTCGTCTCTTTCTCCGGGAGTGGACCGCTGGACAGGATCGAACCGTCGTCGAGCCGTCTGAGCTGCGCCGCATCCAGCGACACGAAGGTCTCGATCTCCAGCGGTCGCCAGGCCACGTCACCGCCACGTTCCTGTTCCCAGGCCGCGACCAGTCGCTGGTTGTCATCCGCCAGCAGAAGGTCGGAGTCCAACCGCTCGCACGCAGTCTTGAGTGTCTGCCAGCGCTGCCGCAGTGACCCGACTTCCCGATCGGCGTCGAACGCGATATCCCCCTTGCCGATCCCCGCAAACACGGCCTGCAGCGCGTAATAATCCTCCTGCGTGATGGGGTCGAACTTGTGAGCATGACACCGGGCACAATTGGCCGTCGTGCTCACAAACGCCGCCATCGTCTGCGTCACCAGGTCGTCCCGATCGAGGTTTTCGAACGACTTCGGCGCGGTCGTCGCGGCGCTGTGATCGTAGGTCCCTGCTCCCAGGAATCCGAGGGCCGGCATGAGCGCCGGATCATCCGCGTAGAACACGTCGGCGGCGATCTGTTCGCGAATGAACCGCGGCCAGGGCGTATCCCGGTTGAAGCTGGCGATGACATAGTCGCGATAGCGCCAGGCGTGCTGGCGAAACACGTCGTGCTCGAATCCGTGGCTGTCGGCGAAGTGAATCGTGTCCAGCCAATGTCGCGCCCACCGCTCGCCGTACCGCGGCGACTCAAGCGACCGCTCCACGAGGTCCTCGAAGGCCGTCGGGCTCGTGTCACGCACGAAGGCCTCGGTCTCCTCCGGCGTCGGCAGCAGGCCGTGCAGGTCCATGGTGAGTCGGCGAATGAGCGTCCGACGGTCGGCCGCGGGCGATGGCTGCAGCCCCTCGCGCACCAGCCGGTCCTGGATGAAAGCGTCGATCGGGTGAATGACATCGGTGACTGGCACCGCCGGCCGCGCAAGTGGCCGGAGCGACCACCAGTCGGCGGCGATCTCCGCGCCGTCCAGACGCGGGGGCAGCGTGCGCGGATCGGGAGCGCCTTGTTGCACCCAACGCGTCAGCAGGTC
>JALOQW010000450.1 GCA_025459275.1 Pirellula sp. | reverse complement strand
ATATTGACGCCACGGCCACGGACTCTTCAGCGTCTTTCCCGGAGTGGACTGAAACAGCTCGACTTTTTCGCCTGGGTCCCAATCCTTGCCATGCTGCTCCACCAAACGCGGCTTGTAATCGAACGTGTCGCACTGGCTCGCAGCACCCGACATATAAAACTGAACCACCCGCTTGGCGCGAGCGGGATGTTGGACTCCTCCTCCCAACGCCTTGTCTCGCTCGAGGAGCATCGCTAGCCCAATCGTACCGATCCCTCCGAATTGTTTGAGGCAGTCGCGTCTTTGGATTGGTGGCATAGTGAAACCCTAATTAAGTCGATCGCAGAGAGGATTAGTCGACAAAGACGAACTCGTTGCAATTGAGGATGGCTCGACACACGTTGGGTAAGCCACTTTTCTCGCGGAGGACTTTCAAGGCAGCTCGCTCTTGATCCGTGGGGTCACGCTGCAATGCCCATCGAAAGGCCAACTCGATCTGGGCATCAGAGTCTTGAGTGGCCCCTTCCACTCGCGAAGCAAAATGCTCCGACATGCGAAGCATGAAACGGTTGTTCAACAGAGACAAAGCTTGAAGGGCCGTCAACGTCTCGCTTCGTCGATCGGTCAAGAGCGTTGCGTCAGCGCAATCCAGAGTCGTCATCCAAGGATCGGGTACCGAGCGAACAATGAACCGATAGATGGCCCGCCGATGAGTTGTTTCGTCATCGGGATCGTATTGTTCGTACAAGTAGTGTGGCGAATGGTCGTCGACCAAACCGAAGACCTGAAAACCAGGCCCACCCATCTTCAGTTGCAACTTTCCGGTGACTTGAAGGACCGAGTCGCGAATGGCCTCCGCCTCCAATCTCCGTCGTTGCATACGCCACAAATACTGATTGCCCGCGTCGATCATAGCCTGCTCCTCCGAATGGAACGAAGATTGTCGATACGTCGAACTGGTCACGATCCAGCGATGCAAATCTTTGAAGGACTGCTTGCTATCCCGGAACTCCAACGCGAGCCAATCGAGAAGTTCAGGATGGGTAGGGAGGGAACCCATGCGTCCGAAATCGTTTAACGATTCCACGATCCCTTTACCGAAGTGATGATGCCAGACTCGATTCACTATCGAACGCCAAGTCAATGCATTGCGACGGTCGACGATCCATTCGGCCAAGGCTTGCCTGCGTTGGGACTCTCCAGCATCCGGAGAGAGATCCCAAGCACCCGGTAGTCCAGCAACGCAGTTCAACGTCGCTGGCTCGACTTCGTCTCCCGGTTGCGATTCCATGCCACGATGCAGAATGCGAATCGGCCGCGGTTTGCCCATGGTGGGCTGGAAACTCCCCATACCCGCAAAATGGGTTGCCGCTGCATAGACTTTTTGTTGGGGTGGCAACAATGCCAGGGCAGCTTCAATTCTCTGTCGTTCGGCCTTTAGCCGCTCGAGAAGATCGAATCGGCTCTGACCCAACGTAGAAACCAACAAAGCCTGCCGATCCTTCATCCGCTTCTCCAACTTCGGTTCAGCCTCTTGTTCAAAACCGGTCGGATGCTTGCCATCGGTCAGATTGGACGCTTGCCATCGGGGTGGGGCTTCGATCGAATCCAAGGCGTGGACGGATGCGCTTTGCGCGATGTTGTTGCCGTGGGTGTCTGTAGCGAACAATTCCGCCAAGGCGAAGATGTAGTCTTGAGTGCGATGAGCGAGGCGAGTTGCAGTCACGCGGATATAGCGTGCATTCTGGGCATCGACATCCCACCAGGCGATCGCGGTACCTGGGTTGGTGAAGTCGGCAGACTCGTGGTTCACTAGGACTGAAACATCGTCGAGAAACGAGGGATCGGAGGACGCTTCGATGCGAAATCGCAAGGGGAAGCCGAATCCGGCTCCGATCCCTCCAAAATCATCGTAGGCGGCAGCCAATCCGATCCGGGTGACGTGATGAGCCCCACCGAGATCGACCTGAACCCATT
This sequence comes from Pirellula sp., assembly GCA_025459275.1. Classification (GTDB taxonomy): domain Bacteria; phylum Planctomycetota; class Planctomycetia; order Pirellulales; family Pirellulaceae; genus JBKCUI01. The sequence continues at coordinate 4,400 of JALOQW010000450.1, read as the reverse complement.
TCGATTCGCTGGGATCGGAACTGATGGCGCTATGGTAGCCGAATTCGATAGGTCGTTGCTGCATCGCTTGTTGACGCAAGGAGGCAATCTCGCGATCGATGGTCGCTAGCGGTTCCCCTCCAACCGTGATGAACTCTTTTTCTAATGTCTCGATCTCTCGCTCTACGGAATTGCGTTCCTCGGAGAGCTGTGTGCGTTGGCGAGCGACGTCAGAATCCGCGTCATACAGGCGATCAGCGCGATCGACGGCTGCAAACACGGACTGAAGGCTGTAGTAATCCTTCTGACGGATGGGATCAAACTTGTGGTCATGGCATCGCGCGCACTGTGCCGTCATGCTGACGAAGGTATTCAGCGCGGTCGCGACCATGTCATCCCGATCGATATTGCGAATTCGCTGTTTTTCAAGCGTCCCGTCCGCGACTTCGACCTGCCCGACGAAATCGAAGGGGCCGCATGCGAGAAAGCCGAGGGCTTCGATCCGTTAAATGCCCGTATGACGTAATCGCGATACGGCCATGCGTTTGGCCGCAGTTTATCTTTGTCGTAGCCGTGGGTGTCTCCATAATGAACGGCATCCAACCAATGCCGAGCCCATCGCTCTCCGTAACGAGGCGATTCAAGCAGTCGATCCACCAAGTTCTCATAAGCGCGTGGATCAGGGTCTGAGACGAACGATTCCACCTCGTCCATGGTGGGTGGCAACCCTGTCAAATCAAATGTGACTCTTCGAATCAGCGTACGGCGATCCGCCTCAGGAGAACCGTGAAGTCCTCGGCGCTGCCACTCTGCAACGATGAACGCGTCGATTGGATTTCGAATCGGAAAATCACTCGGCGTTACGTTTGGGATACTGGGTGCGGCCAACGGACGAAAGGACCACCAGTCAGTCGGATCATTGTGCAAGACGACACCGTCAGGCCAATTGGCCCCGGCCGCAACCCAACGCTCGATCAGCGAGACCTGCTGTGGTTGAAGAGGTTCCCCCGTTTTGGGCATGCGTGGAGCGTCGCCGGAGATGGCATCGAGGACTTCCTGCCAAGCATCCGCCCCGTGCATTGCCTCGCGACGAGTCAAGATCATGTCGCCATTTGGATCTTGTTCACTGTGACATCGAATGCAGTGCGAAGCAAGAATCGGCGCGATATCGCGTTCAAACTCAATCGATTGCGAATAGCCCAACCGGGCAACTCCAATCAACCATCCGAGAAACAACAATAGGATCAAGTTCGATTTCATGGACATACGTAACCTAATTCGCCCATGCGTAAAATGGAAATCGGCCAGAAGCTTCGACTCCTGGAGGAATCTCGACGAAGCCGTCGCTGTTTCCCAAAGAGGCGATGTCCCCTGAGCCTTGATTCGGCAAGATGACGGCGGTGCCATTTGCATCTAATTTTACGATCCGAAACCACAGAAGGTCGAGAGTTTTCTTGTCGTGGCATGAAACCGGCACGGTGTGCGCGGCGTGGACTGAGGGTCGCACCCCAGCGACATGACGCAACAACTCAAGAGCATACCTTCGAAACGTGACTGCTACACTGACGGGATTCCCAGGGAGCCCCATCACCAATTGACCTTTCGGACCGACGGCACCCAAAAGAGGTTTTCCTGGCCGGATAGGAATGCGATGGAAAACGATACGCCCCCCACAGTCGACGATGGCCTTTGGCACATGATCGGTATCTCCCATGGAAACTCCGCCGGTCAATACAACGGCGTCCGAATTCGAAAGGGCTTCTCCCAGGATCGTTCTTACCCGCTCTGGGTCGTCCGGAACCTTCGTTCGTTTGAAGTTCGCCCATGGATGTTGCGACAACATGGCGGCAAGGAGCGGACCGTTGGAGTCACGGATTTGCCAATCGGGGATCGCAACGCCAGGCTCCGTCAGCTCATCCCCGGTGTTGAGTATTGCGATACGAACAGACCTGCGCACTTCGATCTGATCATGTTCGCAGAAGCTCACTAGCGACGAGATGGCCGGACCGTGGATCACGCCGCCCGCCGGCAAGATGACATCACCTCGTCGAGCGTTTTCTCCTTGTCGGCGAATATTCTGTCCTAACTTCAAGGCAGTGGTCGGGGTTGTGACTTGAACGCGATCCGGTTCCTCCTGACATTGCTCTCGAGGAATTACGAGCTCTGCTCCATGCGGAATCGCGGCTCCTGTAAAGATCCGAATCGATTGTCCGGGAGGGCAGGTCAAAGGCGGTGAACCTGCGCAAGCCGTTCCCGAAACGGGGAGCGATTCGAGGTCAGCGTCTTGCATTCGCATCGCGTACCCATCCATCGCCGAGACGTCGAGGGCAGGACTATCGCGAAAGGCCTTCACTGGGTTAGCCAAAACTCGTCCGACCGCTTGCTCGATCGGGATGACTTCGGTGGATACGACACGCAATTGCTGGCGCAACGCATCGAGTTTCGCGTCAATTCCATCAATGAGCGGCAACGTCATAGCGACAATCGTTCCCCTAGAACCCGTAAATCAATCGGATCTGATACCCAAGCCCATTGTAACTGAGCGCGACAACTGAGAGTCGATGGTTTGCACGCCCGTCGTAGTACATTCTGTATGGGATTCCATTTGCCATTCTCCTTGGTAAACCAGGAGATATCTTCAAGGGCGGGCTTTGCTACTTCAATCTGGACTCGGTGTGCATCAATTGCAGGAGACAGCGAGAACAATGAGAATCAATCTATGTCGCAACGCGGATCTGCCATCAGCTCTTTCGAATCAATTGGACGATGCACATGTCATCGAACTGGCTATTGTTTGCTGCAAATTGATCCACGTTGTCAACAAGATCTCGAATGAAGTCGCTGGCGTTTTGCAAATGAGCATTTTGAATGACACATTGCTGGATGCGAGTGGTTCCGAAACGCGTTCCATCCGGTCCTTGGGTATCCGGAAAACCATCGCTGAAGATGGTTAGACTACATCCGGGTTGTAGTCGTATACCGATGTCGAAGTAATGTGCACCGTCGTCGACCCCCAGAGGCGTACATTCCTGACCTTTTCCGATTTCCGAGAGCAAGCCGTCGTGGGTGCATAGCAACGGATACTCATGGCCAGCGCTACTGAGCATGATCACGTCGCTCAGGGGATCGAGGATACCGATAATCATCGTGACCCAATCATCAGCGAGGCGTTGGTTTAGTCTTGATAGTATTGCAGCAGGAGAGTCGAGCGATTGCAGGCAGGCTCGGGTCTCGGAAGCCAAACGGACCATTTTGAGCGCAGCCGGAACGCCCTTGTTCACGACGTCGCCGAGCGCAAAGGCCAGTCGGCCATCGGCAAGTGGGATGAAATCGTAGTAATCCCCTCCAATATGCCTCGCTGCTCGATAAAAACTTGCCAGGTCGTATCGATCTACTTGAGGAGTGCTGCTAGGCAGAAACGACTGCTGAACTTCACGGGCATTCTCTACGTCGCGGCGAACGAGGGCATCCGCGATAGCCGCTTGATGTAATCGTTCAAAGTTGATTGCCATGGATACCATAGCCGCCACTGAGACAAGAACCTCGAGATCATTTTCATCGAACAACTGCTTGCGACTCGCATCGACTTGGATCATTCCAATGACCTCGCCATCCAAGGACAACAACGGGGAGCAAAGTGCAGAACGAACATCAAGCGCATTCACACTCTCAGCTGTTGGGAAATTCACCATCAAATCCCGAAAACAGATGGCTTCACGATTCTCAACAAGATGGAGAACCACACTTTGGCTTACCATGTTGGGAGCTGGGTGATCTCCCTTCCTCAACTTCCACGCGCTCGCGACGAATCGATGATTTCGATCGAGCAATCCTATCAAGGTGCGCTCGGCGCCCGGGAAAACACTCAGCATACTCTCGACAGCTCGGTCCAAAACCTGACCGGTGTTGAGTATGTCTTGTAGCGACTTGGCAACCTCGATCACAGACCGCCAATGCTCAACTTTCGCAGATTCCGATCGATCGACATCGGAATTTACAGATCTCGACGCAGAGACGATCCAGCTCTTTGAAGAATCAGGGACCATGATGGACTCGCTGCCGTCACATCGTTTGGAGCTTGGATGTTCCACGAGTATGAACTGGTAATCGATAAGGTCGATTTGATCATTGGGAAATATCTTGATCCAGACATTGGCTGGCAGCTCTCGCCCATTCACTTTGGTGCCGTTTCGGCTTTCACAGTCCTTGATCTCAACAGCACCTCCACGGATGCGAATGATTGCGTGATGGCGGCTCACCCTTGATTGTGGAGATGACAGTATTACATCGCAGTCTTTTGCCCGTCCCAAGACCATGCTTCCGGGTTCCAAAGGTATATCACGTGGAAATTGTGGAGAATGCAGATACATAAGGGCGATTTCCAAACCGCAAATGCGAGAAGTTCAGCGACATATCCGGCC
>JALOQW010000093.1 GCA_025459275.1 Pirellula sp. | reverse complement strand
ACCATTTTCGCGGTGCTTCTCTTCCAACTCAGAGATCGCATCTTCGATCGCCTTGATCTCCGAAGCGTCCAAGACGACAGCTGGCGGAGCTGACTTGGGAGGCTTCGAGAGTTTCGCATTTCGATCCTGTTCCGGAAAATCTTCCATGGGCTTGCGCCGCATCGCATTTTGAACAGCGCTTTTGGGGATCAATGCCATTGCAGGCGAGACACGCGCTGGTTCCGTGGAAGGAGCCATCGAGCCGCCGAGAATCAGATGGCTTTGGTTCGAACTGGACTCCGCCTCCGCGACCGATTGCAACCATCTTCCAATCTTCTCCAACAAGACACGGTCTTCTTCGCGATTGGGATGGATACTTGGGTTGCGTTGGGATCCATGTGGCCGCACTGCATATTGCATCAAACTTGTTTGCAAGGGATCCGCATGGTCCACATGGACCATCAATGCATCAAGATTTCTTTGGCTAATCGACGCCGCTTGTTCTCCGACAGGCTGGAAGATCTGAAACTCGTTCTTCGATAGCATTCCGTGACATCCTGATTGGCCACATCGGGACACGACGATCGGTTGCACATCGGTCTGGAATCCTCTGCGGAGATATCCGGGTACGATGCGAGAAGGTGCTCGACCAGAACTCGGTTCGGCATCGCTGTTCATCGACAACGATCCATGAGCAGGCTGTTCGAAGTTGGCCGGAGCAATCGGGTTCACGGCGGGAATCGCTTCGACCGGGGTATTCGGGTTAGGAATTCCCTGTTGCTCGAGCGCTTCCTGGACCTTGGCATCGGCGAGGAGGGCTTGCCTCAGTTGCAGATCCAGTTGCTTGAATTTGGACGACTGCGGTGCCGTTTTTTCCAATTCGGTGTAATGCTCGATCGCTTGATCGAGCAGCCCATTTTGGATGCACCATTGAGCCATATGCCAGTGTTCGCCGGTTCCCCATTTACGAATCGCTTTGGCTTGAAAGTCGTACAATGACTCCATACTCTTGCCGACGGTAAGCACCTGACGGTTGGGAACGGAGACTTCGTTTCCCTTGTCGAACCTGATCGAGATTCGGTCTGCATGAGGTTGCACGAAACCATGCAACACGTTTCCGTGCTGCAGCAATACGTAACCTTCGCCATAGAACGGGATAGGCCGAACGTTTTTCTGATTGGAGCCTTGCCCCAAAGCCGATGGTCCAAAATCCGCCGCGACAAAGAAGGCCAAGAACGCGCACAGTGAGATACAAGTGGCATCGCGCATACAGTATTGCCAATTCATGGACTTGAAGGAAACTCGGTCGCTGTCGGGACAGTAGCAACCCGAGGGGAATCAAGGCAAGTCGAATTGTGAGCAGCCCAGCCGCCCCCTTGCACATGGCTCACGGAAACAACAGCTTGGGGAAACTGGGCAATCTAGGGTGCTAGGACGACTTGGCTGAGTGAACTAAACTGATCTCAAAGGCGACGCGCCGATGCAGGCCATCAAGGAGACGATTGACATGAGGGAGAGTGGTTCATGAGGATGTTACCTCAACGTTTTGCAGGAGTTTGGGTTTGGCAAAGCATGGTGTCTTTGATGGCTGTAGCGCTCTGGCAGCCATTCCTCGTCGCGCAACAACGTATGCCCCCTGATTGGGTGGAACTGATCCGCAATGCAGAAGCAGGATTAACTCCCGAACGGATTCCAAGCGCTTTGGATGATCGGCAGCGTTTGGAACACAGCCTGAGGAGCCTGGAGGCTTTTCTGGCAACATCGCCCACCCAGGGAGCCCGGTGGCGAGCGGTCCTCGGACTGGACGCAGCCGAAAAAGCCTTGGCCAGCAGCGAACCGGAACTGGATGTCCTCACGGATGTTGAAAAACGGTTTCGTCAGAATTACACAGGGCTGGAGATGGAGCCTTTCATCAAGGCTCGGGATGCATTGGCTCGCTACGTCCGATCCCAGCGTGTGGCCTCCGATCCTGAGCGAACCATGACAATCCTTCGCAATCGGCTGAAGCGACTGTCGGATCGATATCAGAAGCCCGAGGAAGCATCCGACGTCGGTGAGATGCACGAACTGGGGCAGACCATTACGTACCTTCAACACAGCCAACAAGCACCCGAGTTGGTGCAAGCCTATCGAAATACGTATTCGATGTCGAATGCCCGAGTGTTGATCGGAAGCGATTTTGTGGAAAAGCGTTTCGCTCGACCTGTGCATGAACAAAACCCGGTCAATGAATTGATTTTAGGAACGACGGTTAGGGGACAAAGTCAATTGACAGGACTTGTTTCGCCTCGATTGATCGACAATCCGACCCAAGCCACGTTGCGCCTGCATTTGATGGCCGATTTTTGTAGTGCCAATCGGGGCTACAACCGTTCGGTTGTCTTGAACACTCAGAGCAGTGCACAACTCCAGGCCGCGGAATCGATCGCCCTAACCGACAGTGGACTGGTCAGCCTGGGGGATACAACAGCCGATGCTGAATTGCACACTCAAATCACAGGAATTCAACACCAACTCAAAATCGTTCGCAAAATTGCCGCCAAGCAAGCAGCAAAGAAAAAACCACAAGCAGACGCGATTAGCCGGTCGAGATTGGAGAATCGCCTGACTCGACAGTTTCATGAACAGTTGGCATCGCAATTGGCGGAAGCCAACCAGCGTCTCAATTCTGCAGCCCGCGTGGAATTGGCGCGATTGGGCATCGCTAAACCGCATCGCTCATCATGGAGTACACGCGACTGCATGTCACTCGATTGGAGAGTTCAATCCGACACGCAACTCGCAGCACCCGGACCATGTCCATTACCGATTTCTACCCAAGGCATGACTCTACAGATTCACCAATCGCTCATCGGCAACTTGTTGGATCCTGTCCTCGCGGGTCGAGTGCTTCGGAGTGAAGACATGGACGGCTACATTGCCCAGTTTGGGGAAGCGGCCAAGCGTATTCCTCGCAAGCAAGACGATGGGCCCTGGTCGATCACGATGCAAGGTTTTCAGCCGGTGGAAATGTTGCTCGATGATTCGCTGATACGATTTCGTATCCGCACGAGCCGACTCGATCGCGAAGATCAATCGCTCGATCAACCCGCCACCATCGATGCTGCTTACCGAGTCGAAATCGTCGACGGGCGGGTGCAGTTGCATCGTGAGGGGGACGTTAATGTCAATTTTTCCGGCACGGCACAAAAGGGCGTTCGCTCTGTGACTCTCCGCACATTCCTCAAAAACAAATTCGAGCAACTATTTCGCCCGGAACTGCTCGATAAGCCACTCGACTGGTCGGAAAAATTACCTCCCCAGTTTCAAGACCTTCGTTTGGCCTCGTTGTCGATCGACGACGGATGGATGCAGGTCCAATTCCATTAGTCTCGGTCGAAGATGTTCAAGAACCTGACAAACATTGCCAACTTGATGCGGACCGCAGGCCATCTGGGAGAGCGGCTCACGACCATCAAGCACCAGATGGAGCACAAGCGGGTCCGAGGCAGGGCTTGCGAGGGTGACCACGAGGTCCTCGTGGAACTCAACGGTCTTGGAGTGGTCCAAACCGTGGAACTGTCGGATTCATTGATGCAAGATCCTGCGAACAAGACCCTGGTGCAACGCTTGATTCTGGAGTCGATGAATCAGGCGGTCACAGCAGCCAAAGAGTTGCATGTACAAGCAGTCCGAGAATTGACGCATGGGCTTGATCTGCCTGGTCTGGACAAGATTCTGGAAGAGATGGCCCGGTAAGTCCAACGTGACTTCCTCACAAAATTCCTCACCACAAAAATTCCTTTGACGGAGTGCTCACATGCCAATGGAAAACTACACTCGCTATCAGCAAAACATCATCAAGAACTATTACAAGAATCGCGATGATGTGGCCTTCCAACGTGCACAGGAACTCCTCACCGAACTCTATCTTGCTGAAGGAAAGAAAAGGGAAAAGGCATGGGATAGCCTTTTTGTAAATCTCGAGCGCATCGGTATTCCAGCGGATCAACTGGAACATCTCAAACGAGAACGTAAACCGGAGTTGGTTGCAAAGTTATTAGAAAAGAGACTCTGATCATCTAAGACCGCTCCTGAAAATTGAAAAGATTCTTTGCTTGGGCTTTGTGAATGATAAGAGAGGGAATTAAACTCTTGTTCAAGCCCAACCTCTAGTTTTCAATTACACAGGAGAACACGACTTTGAAAAAAGGGACCAAACGAGCGTCGAGTATGTCGCAAATCATTCGCGACTATGCCAAAGAGAACCCTGGCTTGGGTCCAACGCAGATCGCCAATAACTTGGTGGCGCAAGGACATAAGGCTTACCCAGCGCTGGTCAGCCAAGCGCTTGGAAAAACAGGGAAGAAGCGTGGTCGAAAAGCGGTTGCCAAGCGAGGACGCAAACCCGCGGCTGTGAAAGCAACGGCAACTGGCGAATTGAACATGCTATCGCTGAAGGCCGCCTCGGACTTGATCAAGGCCAGCGGATCGGCCGAAGAAGCGATTGCATCGATTCGCACCTATCAGAAGATTTCTGCAATGTTCCAATAATTGCAGTTAGCTTGAAAACAAAGAGAGCTCGGCGTGAACTGCCGAGCTCTCTTTTTGAAAACGTCGCGATCGAATACTAGGGCGAGTTGACTAGTACATGTCGTGATCGCCGCCGTGACCGGCCTTCTTACCTGCGTCGTCCTTCGGCTTCTCAGCGATGAGTGCATCGCTGGTCAACAAGAGCGTTGCGACCGATGCAGCGTTTGCCAAAGCAGTGCGAGTTACCTTGGTTGGGTCAATAACACCAGCCTTGACCAGGTCTTCATAGACGTCGGTCAGAGCGTTGTAACCGAAGTTGCCTTTGCCTTCTGCGACTTTGGCACAGACGATGCCACCGTCTTGTCCGGCGTTGGCAGAGATCATCGTCAGCGGAGCGCGGCAAGCTCGCAGGACGATGTTGTAGCCAGTCAGTTCATCCTGACTGAGTTCCGAAGCGGGAGTGACTTGAGTGGAGGCGCGGAGCAGTGCAACGCCACCACCTGGCAGGATACCTTCTTCGATTGCGGCACGGGTTGCGTGCAACGCATCTTCCACGCGTGCCTTTTTCTCCTTCATCTCGCTTTCGGTCGCGGCACCCACGTTGACCTTGGCAACACCACCTGCGAGTTTCGCGAGACGCTCTTCGAGTTTTTCGCGATCGTAGTCGCTCGAGGTGTTTTCGATCTCGCGGCGGATCTGGTCGATACGAGCCTTGATTTCGCTCGCCTTGCCGGCACCTTCGATCAACGTCGTGTTATCCTTGTCGATGATCACTTTCTTCGCGCGGCCCAGATCGGACAGTGTGAGCGAATCCAGTTTCTTTCCAAGGGCTTCGAAGACAGGAACGGCACCGGTCAGGATACCGATGTCTTCCATCATCGCCTTGCGGCGGTCGCCGTAGCCGGGAGCCTTGACAGCAGCCACATTCAACGTGCCTCGGAGGCGGTTGATGACCAAGGTTGCCAACGCTTCGCCGTCGACATCTTCGGCAATGATCAATAGAGGCTTGCTCTGCTGAACGACCTGCTCGAGGACCGGAACCAAATCCTTGATGCTCGAAATCTTCTTTTCGAAGATCAGGATGTACGCATCTTCGAGAACCGTTTCCATGGTGGCTGGATCGGTGACGAAGTAGGGTGACAGATAGCCGCGGTCGAATTGCATCCCTTCGACGAACTCGAGCTCATCATGCAAGCTCTTCCCTTCGTCCACGGTAACCACCCCGTCCTTGCCCACTCGCTCCATCGCGTCGGCGAGCAAGTCGCCGATCGATCGATCGTTGTTGGCGGCGATGGTGGCGACATTGGCCATCTCAGCCTTGTCCTTGATCTTGATCGACATTTTGCGAAGCTTTTCAGTCACATCGGCAACCGCTCGCTCGATCCCTGCCTTCATTTGAATCGGGTTAACGCCGGCAACCACGGCCTTGAGACCTTCGTTGAAGATGGCCTCGGCCATAACGGTCGCGGTGGTGGTTCCATCACCAGCCACATCGCTGGTTTTGGAGGCCACTTCGCGGACCATGCGGGCCCCCATGTTTTCGTAAACATCTTCGAGGTCGATTTCTTTCGCGACCGTCACACCGTCCTTGGTGACAGTTGGGCTGCCGAAACTCTTCTGAAGGATGACGTTGCGACCTCGCGGGCCGAGGGTCACTTTGACCGCCCGAGCGAGCTTGCTGACACCGCGACGGATGGCTTCGCGTGCTTCTTGATCAAATGCGATAATCTTTGCCATGTTGATTCGTTACTCCGTAATAGTTTTGGATAGGATCCAGCAGTGGATCGGTGGATTTTTTGGGGCAGAGTGAGACAAAGGGCGGAGTGGGACTAGCCGAGAATAGCCAGAACTTCCGACTCGTTCATCAACAGGAATTCCTCCCCGTCAACTTCGATCGTTTCGCCCGCGTAGCTGGTGAACAGGACGTGATCTCCCACTTTGACTTGCAACTGAGAACGGCTTCCGTTCTCCAAGACACGACCATCCCCAACATTGATGACCTTGCCCCGTGTTGGGCGATCCTTGGCACTATCGGGCAGGTAGATCCCTCCAACCGTCTTCTCTTGGGATTCCTGGCGCTGAACTACAATGCGGTCTCCGAGGGGAACCAACTTGGTCTTGGTCTTCTCTTTCGTGGCTGCGGCCATCGACACAACTCCGTGAACGGTTAAGGTGACTCAATGGGATCCCTACGCCAAAACGGCATGATCCTCCGGCGGCTTGCTTCAAGGAGCAATTTCCGTGCCACTCGGCGATGGAGGTGGTTTCGATGAAATCATGGAGCCCGATCCTGCTGGGCATTGTTTCCCGTCGCCAGGCCGAGCAGAATGGAGCTCTTCCTGACAGTTCTCGCCGCATCTCTGGAAAACCGCTTCTCTGGAACACCCTTTATGCCTGTGCGCGTCGCATGCTCGTGTGGTCAAGCCTTAAACGTCCCGGATCATCTGGCGGGCAAAGTCGTCAAGTGTCCGAAATGCCAAAAAGGAATTCGCGTTCCCGGCGAAGCCAAACCGGCACCAGCCAAAGCGGCAGGGCCAGCAGCCAAAACCCCGGCAGCCAAAACCCCGGCAGCAAAGCCAGCGGCGAGTCCTGGGGGAAACGACGCTTTGGCCGGATTATTCGATGCAGCGGGGCTGACCCAGCGCCAAGGGACCTTCTGCCCTGCCTGCGATAAGCCGTTAACTCCCGGAACGGCAATTTGCGTGAATTGCGGATTCCACTTGGAGCAAGGGACCAAAATCGAAGGCTTTCAAGTCGAAAGCAAGGAATTCGGGAATCGGCGGCTGGTCGAGGCCGCCGAGATGATGAAACGGGAAGTCGAAACCGAAAAACGGATGCTGAGCGCGGGGATGCCCTGGTGGATGATGCTCGGAATCCTCTCCGGCATCGTGGTCATGATCGCCGCGGTTGTGATCCGAATGGACGCCACCACGTCAGGCTCCGAATCTTCGATCCCTTTGTTCCGAAGAATCCAAGTCGCAGGACTCCTCCCCGTACTGGTCGCTGCTTTAGGCTTTGGAGCCATGCTCATCGCGAACTTTGCACAATTGGCAGTCTTGGTGACTGCGTTCAAGGAAAGCGTCAAGCAAGGATTGCTGTGCATGTTCGTTCCTTTTTACATTGTCTATTACATGTTCTCACGCATCCAAACCAAGAAACTGGTTAACACCGTTGTCATCCTTTGGGTGACTGCGATCTTGGCAGGGATCGCGTTTGCCTACGCGTTACCGAAAATCTAATCGACGCTGCATCGCGGTACGACGGATGGACTCGGTCGAAAATGTTTGAATTCCATCCAGACCAGGGGGCCGAGTGAATTGTCACCCTGCAAGGCTTGGTTTACGCTATGACTATGCAAGGGTTGATGGATCAACCTTGAGTTCATTTGAGGGTGTGTTACGGCATTTAGTAAAAGGTTCTTCGATGTCGACCTATCGTCGCATTAACGTGATCGAAGAGGGGGGCGTTAGCATCGTCCGCTTCGTCGATAAGAAAATTGTGGATTCGGCTACGATCGAGCAGCTCGGTGAAGAGCTGAATTCCCTGGTAACGGTCGACAAGAGAAACATGCTCTTGCTCAACTTCGAAGGGGTCGAGTTCATGTCCAGCGCTGCTCTCAACAAGCTCATTTCTCTCAACAGCAAGGTCAAAGCCGCCGCTGGTCGATTGAAACTGTGCTGCCTTCGAGCAGAAATCAAAGAGGTATTCACGATCACGCGTTTGGACCGCGTGTTTGATCTCCGCAAGACGGAAGAAGATGCGCTCGCGGCGTTCAAGCTGTAACCAATCGTGGTATCCATCCTCCTCTTCCCATTCGGCAATGATGCGATGACAAGTGTCGATTCTTCTTGGACCTTGGACAAAATTTTGCCGAGCGAATTGGATGCTGGGCATGCGGTGATCGACCAACTCATGGCAGCCCTAGAAACTGCCGGCTGGATGGGACGTGATTTGTTTCATGTGCAGATGGCAATCGAAGAAGCCGTCGTCAATGCCATCGAGCACGGAAACAAGCGGGACGCATCCAAACAAGTGCATGTGATCTTTCACGTCTTCCAGGATCGCGCCGAACTGTCGATCACCGATCAAGGAAACGGATTTGATCATCACAACATTGCCGACCCCACCGAGGAAGAGCGACTCGAACAGCCTCGAGGACGCGGTGTCATGCTGATCCGCGAACTGATGAGCGAAGCAAAATACAACGAAAAAGGGAACAGTCTCTGGATGCTCAAACGGCGTTCGCCCGACGAGAGCGAAGATGGTTCCAGTGAGGGGTAACCCCACGTCGAGATGCAACTGCGGCCGACAACTCAATCGACGAACATACTCCATCGACGAACATCAGGGGACCGAAGACCAAGCAAGACTTAGAAGACTTACTGGTCTTCCCCTTCTAGCGACAGCGGTTCCATTACCTTCGTGTTCCGCTCCACCGCAATCACAACGGTTTGCTCATCCACGCCATCTCGGCTACGGGCCGTCGCGGGCAACACTTGTCGACGATCTGGGAACGGAATACGGATCGAGAAGGTGCCATCGCTTCGAACCTTGACGGGCTCCGTTCCAATCGTCACATGGGCGTCGGGATGAGTCGAACCGAAAACGACCAGCTCCGCATCGACGTCGAAATGGAATTGGCGAGCCCGCTTGAGCCCTCCTTCGGCTCCGCTGCCAAACTGAGACAACACATCCAAATCCATCGTGCGATTCAGTCGCTCTTCGAAGACTTCTCCCAACTCGCCGCTTTGAGTCTCGTCGCCATACCCACCGCTCATCGCGTAGATGCGCTCCGCATCTTTGGCGATATCGGCCCAATGGTCATCGCTCGCCTCTTTACCGCCAGGAACAGGAGTGGTCACGGTATTGCTCCGCACTAGTTCATAAAACCTCCCGGAACCTGTCATGTAGCCCATGACAATCTGAAAGCGGGATGGGGGCTGATCCACATCGATGTACCAGTTCCGCACGCCACCGTGGATCTCCAAATCCCTGTAGACGTTTTCAGCGCTTTCGGTTGTGCCTGAGTCGTCCAGCTTTAGCAACCGCAAGATCGGTTTCACCGAGTGCCAATGCTCGACCAACGCAGCCTTGGCGCGATCGACCGTCTGTCGTGTGACGTCCCAGTGAGCATGAAGCCAGTACGGATCGCGCACCATCAAAACGATCCGGTCCTGCCCCTTCGATACAGGCGGGATCGGAGTAATCGGAGTCAAAGTCCGCTTCGGAGCCGTTTGCGCGAGATCTTTGCGCAATTCCTTCTCGGCTTGAGCGGAGCGAATCTTGGCTACGATTTCTGGACTGGTGTTTGATTTTTTGGGCTCAGGAACAGGAGCCGGCTTCCGTGCAGCGATCGGATGGGATATTGGCGAAGGCTTTTTTGTCGATGGCGATGACACGGCGACCGACTTGCCTTCTCCGCGAGTATGCTTGCTGGCAACCTTCTTCGCATCCGCGACAACAGAGCTTGGTTTCTTCCCTCCCGCCGCCGGCTTGGTCTTGCCCGCCGGACTCTTCGACGGGGGGACAATCTTCGCTACAGAAGGTTTCGTCGTTGCAGCGGGTTTACCGGATGGCTTCGAGGCAGACTTGGCGAGCGAACGCGAGGATGGGGTCTGTGCTGCGGCAGGCTTTGCGGCTTTCTTGCCAGTCTTGGCAGGTGCCAAGGCTGCCGATTTCGATTTGACGACGGGCTTGGCGGTGGTCGTTTTGGCCTTGCTGGCCGATTCTTTAGAACCGTCCGATTTTTGTTTTTTCAGCTGACCGGTCTGCTTGGGAAGTGTCGATCCCGCCGATTTGCCACTCCCCTTGCTTGTCTTGGCCTTGCTGGTCTTGGCCGCAGGTGAGGCAGGTTTCGCTTCGCGGTTGGTTGTCTTCTTTTTGGAGGGGGGCACTCTCGTGTCTCCTGGGCCATCGATCGGATGCAGCAACAATCATTTGCTTCTAGCGGAAGCTCCTTTCGGCCATCGGGTTCGCCGGGAGGGTGTCGTCAGGCGCTCTTAGGATCAGTATGCTTACAAAGAGCGAAGTTTTCTAGACTTTCCTAAGGGCTTCCCTCACGATCGAGAGGGCTTTGTGCAAAAAAAAGACGCCGAACACACGAAACCAGCCCCTTGGGACCGCAGCAGCACCCAATCCACCCTGAGCGCCATGTCGCGGGTTTTGGCGGTATTAGTTTTGATGATTCTGATGGGGCTCTCCGGGGCGCTTCTCGACAGGGCCCTAGGGACCTCGATGTGGACAGTGGTTGGGTTCGTCCTGGGCGTTGGCTTGGCGGTCCTAGGGATGTTCTATGTGGTGAAAGTCGCGGAGTTTGAGAATCGGCAGGTTCGGGATCGGCAGGACAGCAACCATATCGATGGCGACCCTATCGACAGCGACAGGAATGCTGACGCATGAATGGCCCCAGCCAAGCCGAGGAGACGCGCGATCGAAGCGTCTGGATGGAATGGAAATGGTGGACAAGTGCCGTCGTGGTTTCGGTGGCGATGGTGGTTGCCGCACACGTGATGCTCGGTCGAGAAGAGGGAATTCCGGCGGGGTTGGGAGCGGTCTGCCTTAGCGCTTCGGTATCGGCAGCTCCCATGATTTGGCGGCGGATGGCGTTCGGGATCAAGATGCCTCTGGCCTCGACATTACTGACGATTACCTTCCGAATGTTGTTGATGGTGGCTGCTTTGGGATTCGTGGCTGCGACAAAATGGTCCAATGGCAATTCTTTCGCCGTTTCGCTGCTGGGGTGTTATTTTATTTTTCTGACACTAGAATCCGCACTTTCCATTTGCTATTACTCCTCCCGTTCCTCCCGCTGAACTTCTCAGATGGCTTCGGACATTCTCCACATCAAGGATGGTTACTATTTTGAAGTGCCCAAGATGTTGTGGCGAAGCCAACGCGCAGACATCCAGGCATTTCCCGACTGGATGGTTCGACTAGACCACGATTTTCAGTCCCGAGAGGCGGACGTGATCATCGAAGGGCTCAAAGAGCTCGGAATCGACGAAGAAGGGCTTGCAGGACTGCGCAAAGATTGGGAAGCGTGGCAGGCATCGAGCCACAAGAACGCGGGTTGGCCGTTGGATGCATTCTTAGAACAGCACGTTTCCAAAGTAGTGGCCAAGGCCAAGACGTGGGCAGCCAAGAACGCCCCGACCGCCACCGATCGAACCCAAGCGTATTTGGCGGCTCATCCCGAGATTCCTTACCCATGGTTTTTCCGGATCAAGACCGATCCGCAGGCTTCGGCCGGATGGTCGCGAATCCAAGAAAAGGTCAACTCGAAGGAATTCGTCGATCAGTATCGGCTGGGAGAGGGGGCCAAGACTTGGACTCCCGAGAAGATCAAAGAATACAATCAAGCGCTGGACGGCAAGGTCATGATCCCTCAGCCGTTTGGAACATTGCGAAACGCCGCTGATCTTCTGCTGC
>JALOQW010000092.1 GCA_025459275.1 Pirellula sp. | reverse complement strand
TCTTTCTTCTTGCCCAATTGAGTTTCCAATCGCGTGACACTTGTCCAGTGGTCGCTGATCGAGCGTCGATCGACTTGCGTCAGTTTGCGGAACAAGTCCGACGCGCGACCGAAGTCTCCGGCGCTCTCGGCGATGCGAGCTGCAGCGGTGAGTACGAGAATCGACTGCGGTTCTTTCTCGATCGCCTTGTTGATGGCTGATGCAGCAGCATCCCACTTCCTTTGGGCTTCACGGTACTTGGCCAATCGATACCAGTCCTTTGCGTTCGCATCCGGTTTCGCAATCAGCTCCTCTTCCATGACATCAGCCAGCGTGTCCAATTGTTGGCTGGACTGCAGAACCTCGATACGGGTATTGAGTACCGACTCCTGCTCTTCATCGTTAGCAGCCAGTTTCTCGGCTTGATCTACCAACTTGCTTGCTTCGTCAAAGCGGGCCGCTTTGTTGTGATACTCGGCCCCCTTCAGGACCATCGCGAAATCCTTGGGTGAAAGTGCGATCGCCTGCGCGATGTATTGGCAGGCTTCTTCGCCATATCCGAAACTGTTGAAGATCTCTGCGAGTCTGGCCAGGTTGTCGGAGTTGCGACGATCCCCTTCCGCAATCTCTTTCCACACCGATTTGGCTTCGTCCGGCCGTTTCTGGATATGCAGAAACTCACCCAAGTACTCTCGGTACTGCGCTTCTCCAGGGGCTAAGCCGACGGCGCGACGATAGAGCGATTCCGCCTCGTCCAGCATTTGGTTCTGTCGACACGAGTCCGCGACCTGTGCCACCATCACCGCATCGTTGGGGTTCGGTTCCAACATCCGCGTCCATATCGCCAAAGCCTGTTTATGCCGCTCGGGCTCGGGCATTTCTTTATTGCGAAGGACCATCTTGCCCCATTCGCGGAGATAGTCGGCGTTGTTGGGCGAAGCTTTGAGGAGCTCTTCGTATTGAGTGGACGCATCCTCGAAGCGTTTGTCTTCCGCCAGCAGATCAATGTAGGTTTTGCGAATGTCCGTGCGACTCGGTGCCAGCGTCAATGCTTTGTTCAGCCACGTCGCTGCTTCCGGATTGCGGGCGGATTGCTTCAAGAATCTTGCAAGTCGATTCATGGCTTCGATGTCCTGCGGATGATTCTCGAGCCACGTTTGGTAGTAGCTCACCAATCCGTCTTGATCGCCGGCACGCAGGAAGCAATCGTCGATCCGACGACGCACATCCCGATAGAGCCAGCTATCTGGATTCAAATCTGCCAGAAGAACTTCCAAGCGACGGATTCCTTCCGACTTGTTCCCTTGCTTAACGACCAACTCCGCAGCGGCGATCGCGAACGTGGTTCGGCGATAATCGTCTTTGGAAGTGGCTGCAAGCTTTTCGTATCGAGGGAGTGCTTCGGCGAGTTGGCTTTCTTCGGCGAGCGTGACCGCGATTTGCTCGAGGACACGAGCATCGTCGGGGTAGAGCTCCTCGAGACGCTTCCACACCTTCATGGCTTCATCGGTGCGTTGCGCGCGTTGATGAATGCGCCCGAGTTGTTGAAAGATTTCTAACTCATCGGCGCGTTGCGGCTTGCGTTGCAACGCTCGTTCAAAGGAGGCGATGGCGGCGGACGAATCTCCGATTCGAATCTGCGCTTGGCCAAGGTAGTAACTTGCTAGTGCGTCCTTGGTTCGGAGAGCCTCCGCTTTGGTGAATGCATCGACCGCTTGCGCGTCATTGCCGCGCTGATACTCGATCATCCCGAGGATCATCCAGTGCTCACCCTGGGAAGGGGAGTTGCTGGCGCGTTTGGCCAGATCGGCGACAAAGGTATCCAGGGTCCCGAACTCGACATGATGGCCATAAACCCGATCCAAGGCCGTACCACGTCGAGGGTTCTTTTCCAAGACCGTCGCAAACCGCGCCACCGCGTCGAGTTGCTTCTGCTCCTCCTGTTGCAGCTCCTGTTGTTGTGAATCCTGTCCATGAAGGCTCGATAACGCGAGCCCGTTCGGAACCAAGCACACGATCATCCAAAGGAGAGAACATCGATGAAAACCAGGCATGAACGTTGCTCCTTGTCTTCTATTTCTGCAGTAATTCTGCGTCTCGGGCTGGCTGAGGGCGATCCAGGACGTCGATCAGAATATCATCTTGGATCCTGGATTTCACTAAATCTATCGCTTTCTTCATGATTATGTGCTAATCTCACGAGGCGTCCGGGACGCAGCGTTTCCGTGAGGCGATCGGCTGTTCAGGTGCAAAGGAAATGATCATGGGTGATCTCATCGCCAAAGTGCGACGTGTGCGAAACCGCCAGCAGCTTGCCTGGCTATGGCGCTCGGCCTCTTACGGATTGTTGATTGGTGGAGCCGCAGCCTGCATGCTGGCAGTGGTCCAGCGAATTCAGACCGATCCGATGCCGTGGACGTGGGTGCTGTACAGCTCACTCATCGGATTGGGGCTCGGTGCACTCGTGGCTTTGATCCGCTTCCGATCGTTACACGGAGCCGCTCGAGACATCGACCGCTCTTGTGAACTCAAAGATCGCATCGTGACCGCTCTGGACTTTCAACGCCGTGAGAAGAACGGACAGACGTTGACCTCGGCACAGCAGCTTCAGGTCGTCGATGCCGAGGATCATGCGCGATCGATCGATCCAGTTCGCGTAGCCCCCGCGTCCGCTCCCTACTCGTTCTTTGGTGCGTGCCTCGTCAACCTATGCGCGGCAGCCATCCTCTTGGTCCCGATCCGATCCGAAGATCGCCCCGCTCCCCCGACCATCAATGAAGTTGTCCATCGTCAAGCCGATGTCGTTCAGGAGAGCCTCGAAGATCTTCGCCGTCTTCAAGAAGAGCAAAAGGATCCCGAGTTGGAGAAGCTATTGCAGGAGCTGCAATCGGTTCTGCAAGAGATGAAGGAACCAGGGGTCGATCCGAAAGAAGCCATGGCCAAGCTTTCGGAAATGGAGTCCGCCCTGCTGGAGATGCAGACGCAACTCAAGGATCCTGAGTCGCTGGCTCAGATGGAAATGGTCGGCCAAGCCCTCGCGTTGTCCCCCGCCATGGCTCAAGCAGGAAACGCGCTTGCCAAAGGGGACATGGACAAAGCGGCTGAGCAGTTGGCAAAACTAGAAATGCCTGAACTGGATCGCCAGACCGAAAAGTCTGTTTTGGAAAAACTCGAGCAAGCGAAAAACCAAGCAGAGAAAAAAGATGGGGCCTCTCCAAAGAAACCCGAGAACCAAATCAGCAAAGCCGCCGAACAAATGTCCCAAGGATTGAGCCAAGGGAACAAATCAAAGTTTAGCGAAGGCTCCAAGAGTCTCAGCGGCGAAGCCAAGAAACTCTCTAACAAGAAGAAGCTCAGCGATCTACTCAAGAAGCAATGTCAATGCTTGGGCGAATGCAAGTCGGAATGCGAGGGAGAGTGCCAATCGCAAAGCGAATCGAAATCGAACAAGCCAGGCAACAAGGCTGGGAAGTCTTCTGGTGACAAGACCCCTGGGGACAAAACGCTGGCTCTCTCCGCAAAGCAAGAAATGAAGCTCAAAGGCCAAGAGACCGGACAAGGCGAATCCGATGTCGAGACCGAGAAATCGAACGCTCAAGAAGAGGAGACCTTGCGTGCCTACCGTGAACAAGCCCAGAAGTTTGAGAGTTTGAGCGAGTCCGCCTTGGAGACCGAATCGATCCCCATGGGGCATCGCCAAACGATTCGCAAGTACTTCGAATTGATTCGTCCGACGAATGAACAGATCGATCGCGTCAATCGTCCTTGATCTGTCAATCTATGTCAATCTATCGGAAGTTTGAGTTCCACGGCGATCGCATTGTGAGGCTCAGCGACCGCCGCGGAGTGAGCGGCCCCCCGATACGCTATCCAGGTAATCTTCGCTATCCAGGTAAGCGGAAGTCTGGATCGGCGATGCCACGGATCATTTCGGCCAATCGGCTGTAGACCTGAAGAATGTGTTGCCAAGTGGTCAGTTCGAGATGGATCTTTGGATTCTTTTCGTCGATCTGGACCGAGTCGACGATTTCACCGATCCGTGCGTGGAAGTATTCCAGTAACTCGGCCAATTGGGCAGCTTGACTCGGGCTGAGACGTTCGGGCAATTCAGGGGGCATGTGGATCGCATGCAGTTGATTGACCGACTGCATCAAATCTGAATCCACTTCGAAGTCGCCTCCATCCTTGACATGCGTCGCTTGCTTCTGGTCTTCGATGCTGGTCAAAGAGTCTTGTACACGGGCCGCGATTTGATCGTGCGTACCAAACAGCAGCATGCTTCTCCCGATAAAGATGATGTCACCGTAGCGAAGGATGCGCAGTTGGCAATCTTGGCCATTCACCCGCGTGCCATTCGTGCTCTCCAAATCGGTCAAGACCAGGTGATGATTGTCTTCCTGGATCTTGCAATGGAAGCGACTGATTCGCTCGTCATTGAGCTGAATCGTATTGCCTTCTTCTCTGCCAATGGTGATGGGTGGTTTGAGGTCCGAAAACACTCGCCCACGGTCAGCCCCTTGGACGACACGCAGGGTCAATCTTGCCATACGAACCTCTCAAACAACCATTTCGGTATATCTTGCCGGACAATGCATCCGACAAGAAAGGATACTGGCGTAGGATCTACGCTTCGAGTCCTATGTCCTCGAGCGAGGGAGCGGTCGACTCGATCACCATGTCAGGGCGACGCGTGAACGTCGGAAGCCCAGCACCGGCTAGTACGTGGTCAAGCGCGTCTTGTGTCTTGGCCACGATTGAATCGCGGGTCATACCGCCAAAGTTACTCGCGTCAGGGAAACTCGAGATAGGGCCATCGTAACCGGTCTTGCTCAACACCGACACAAATCGCACGTTGTCGATGGTACCGCTAGTTCCAGACATTTGTCGCTTGGCTCGCACTGAGTCCGCTACCGAAGGAATGGACTCTGCGTCGGCGATGCGAAGGGCGGCAATACGATTGCCTGAAATGGCCCCCAATTGCTCGAAGGTTCCTCCCCCAACCGTCCAATCGTACGTGTCGATGACCAAGGCGACAGCCTTGGACTTGCATGCGTGGAAGAACGCCAAGAATCCAGCCACGTCTTGGATAAACTGGTACTGCATCCCTTCTCTGTCTTCTGCGGCCGTGGAAAAACTCAATCCCAGCAGCACGCCATGCTTTTCGAAGATTTCAGCCAAACGCTCGACACGTCGTGTCATCATTTCGAAAAACTCTGGAAAGGCTTTGCGATTGGTGGCAGCGGGCAACGATAGGAAGCCGGCTCGAGTCCCCAGTTTGCCCGCGATCTCCACGGTTACTGGCAACGCGACAAGAGCCTTTTCAAATTCGACGTCCTCGCAATCCAGATCGATACCGACGTCGAAGCCGCTGACTGCCATCTTGCTGCTGGTCAGGAATCGTGTGGCTCTTTCGAAGTCGCTGCGTTGTACTCGTTTCACCAAGTCAACAGCATCCACGTCCAACCCTTTGAAACCATAGGTCATTGCCAACTCAATCAATTCGCTTTGGCGACCTGAAACACCGAGGACAGCTGCGTTCAAGTTTTTATACATGGGTGATGATTCTCCTTGATTGATTCCTAAGGGATGATTTGGGTTGGTGCACCCAAAGCTGCAACGCGTGGACCCAAGCATCTATTCGATGCATTGCATCGCACATGATCCATACAGCAGGGGGGTCGAGTATCGCAGAATCGAGTCAATCTTCAAGGCGAAATGAGCATTCGCCTTCGTGGCAATGCTGTCGTGTCAACACTGACTTTCGATCGCTGTTCTGCTAACGTCGGCCGCGGCCTCGAGGGTTTCCGCGGTGCGAACCTTGCGACTTCTGATGATTTTCCATGTTGGCTGCGACGAGTACTCCGATCGTCTCCGTCCAAGATGGAATCTTGGTGTGGCGAATGGTGGGTGCCTCATCATCCGAGGCCACATCTTCTTCGCGGTCGTCGCGTTCAGAACGCTCTCCGTCACTTCGATCGCGCGGTGCACGTTCTCTCGACTCCGATTTGCGACCGCGTCCTCCACGACGACGGCGACGTCGCGACTTGCCTTCCCCCTCAACCGCATCGACCGCTTCGCGATCCGCATCTGATTCAGCGTCGTCCGAATCGATGAACGTGGATTGGGAGGACACCTCCCGTTCAGAATCCTGGATGTCGGATTCCCAATCGTCCGCGTCGGATTCTTCAATGCCTCGGATGCCAGCCCCGAAGCCGGAGGGCTTTTTCGCGGATGGAGAGGAGTCTTCGCGTCTCGAACGAGGGGATTGGCTGGACTCTTTTCGTTCGCCTCGGCCGCTCCTCTCGCTCTGTGGACGGTCATTCCTGTTGCCGTCATTTCTGTTGCTGTCTCGTCGGTCTTTGTCTCGACGACCACTGTCTCGACGATCACTGTCTCGACGATCACTGTCTCGATCGTCGCTGTCGCTCCGTTCACTCCTCTCTTTTTTAATGCTCCGTTCGTTCCGGTCGCCCCGTTCGCTACGGGTTCGCTCGGGACTCGAGGAGTTGCTGGTTTCGGTGCCGGGGCCGCTTGCAACGGCGTCGCTGTCTCTGCCTCGGCGAGGTGGTCGTCGGTGCGAGCGTCGGTCGGGGGTGGCATCGAAGCTGGTTTCGGAATCATCAACGGTTTCCCTGCGAGCGGGCTGGTCACCGCGCGAGCGAGTTTCGTCGGAACGGGACCGTGACTCCGGCTTGGGTGGGCGGCGCTCTATTGCTCGAGATGGAGCAGCATCGGCTTCGGCTGTTTCGGGCTCAGGTTCCGTCGGAATAGACTCCGATCTTCCCCCCCACATGCTAGGTTTCGACTTTCTGGGTGATTGCTCTTTGGCGGTAGCGGAGGCGACGGGCTTTGGATGAACTGGGGTGGGGCTTGGTGGCTCCGGATTCGCATCCACAGGTTCGTTGGTAGTCACGCCAAAGAAGCTTGCCACGGCATCCCAGGAGCTTTTGAGCCTCGACTTCTCGACCTTTGGTTTCTCTTCCGCGAGTTCATCCGTGAAATCATCGGTCGTTACTTGGTTGGCGGGCGGTTCCACGGCCGCAGGCTCTAGCGGTGAGGGAGCCGATTTTGTAGGAACCGCTGGTTCAGACTTGGGTTTTTGTGGGGCCAGGGAAGGCGTCCCAAGCAAACTAGCGAGCGAGTTCCAATGGTCAGACATCGAATGCGAAAGTCCTAAGAAAAACGGTGTTTGCAAGGGACTAGCGACCCTTGCAGCAGACCGTTCAAGCATACCGCCGATCGCGATTTCCGGCAACGCGCCTGACTATTTTCACGGTTTCGTCTACTTGAGTTACGACACACCTCCTCCGGATTGAGGGAGGTCAACCAACGAATCCAAGATTGCCGGACAGGCTTTTTCGAGCATATCGAGGACGAATTCGAATCCGTGCTCCGGACCGCGATAGGGGTCCGGAACGTCACGAGGCCAACTGGCATCGAGGAAGTCGCTTAGCAACTTCACCTGCTTCGGTTCCCCTCGTGCAATCTGAAAGATCTCGCGAAGGTTCTCCCGGTCCATTGCGATAACCAATTGGCTATCTCGAACCATTTTGGCTGTCAGCTGTTTTGCCTCCGTTTCCAGTAGGTACCCCCGAGCCAGGGCCGCCTTCTGCATGGTCGGGTCCGCTGTTTTTCCAACTTGATAGTTCGCCGTTCCGGCCGAGTCGACCGACCAATCGCCGGACATCCCTCGTCTTTCGATCCATGTTTGCATGATCCCCTGAGCTGCAGGAGAACGACAAATGTTTCCCAAACAAACGAAAAGAATGCGTCTCACTCGTTCGATCCTTGTTAAGCCCTCGGGCGCAACCGATTGTTCCCAAAAGGTGAAATCTACCGATAATCCCAAGGCTCGCACGGGACAATCCAACCTGTGCATTGCGAAGAGTCAATGAAATCCTTCAAAATTACCCCGTTTTCCATCATTTTGCCGTAGATTCCAACAGCCAACCTGTGAAAATTAGGGGGAAGTGACCCAAGGGAATGGGAGTTCCAACAACCACCCCAACATTTTCCGAGAGTTTTCGTTATACCAAGCGTTTGAGTAACAAGGTCTTTTGGTCCGTCCGGAGTTCGGCCATGGATTTTCGATTTCGAGTCAACGATTGGGTGGTCTACACCCGTGAAAAACACAGTCTCTCTCCAGGCCCCAGGGCGAAGAACATCAGCCCGTCGCCGCATGGCGAACTCTACTCGTATGAAGTGGACAAGTATTGGGTCGTGTGCCAGATTCTCCCGGACTCGGTCGTTTTAGCGACGCGGACTGGCAAACAACGTCGTGTCCCCATGAATGACCGCCGCCTTCGGCACCCCTCGTGGTGGGAACGCATCTTCTACGCCAATCGCTTCCCCAGAAGGACCACTTCCCCCTCTGGAACGATCGCGAATCGAACGGTGTAGACCCTTGCAGCCCTAGCGGTAGCCCTTGACGATTCCCGCACAAAGCCCGTATTCTTAGACCCTTACGATTCCAGGAAGCGTTGCCGGGACCAGTCGATGGATGGCGAAATGTGCGGCTTGGAACGCGGATAACCTTGGAACGCGGACAACTCCGTCGCCGGCATAGCTTCAATTGGCAGAGCACCGCATTCGTAATGCGGGGGTTGTGGGTTCGACTCCCACTGCCGGCTTGTTTCCAGACTCGGCGATCTTCCAGATTCGGCGATGTTCCTGAAGAAGTGAATTTGTGGGGAAATGATTGCATGGTTACGACCGGTATCGATATCCGAGAGATTGTTTTGTCCAACCAAACCTTTGGACCCCAGGACATCGAACGCATCACCCGTGCCATCGAGGAAGACCTGACTCAGGTCGCTCTCTTGCGCGATGCCGTTAATGAATTGCAGCAGTCAGGGAATCCCTCTCCTGCGACGATGACCCGTATGGGGGTCTGCCAATACCTGCTCGGCAAATTCAGTGAAGCCGAAGCGACCTTGAGACAAGGGGACGGCGGCGCCCTAGCTCAGTATTTCCTCGGAAAGGCTTGCTTTCAAACGGAGGATTATGATCGGGCTCTTGCGTATTACGATGCCGCCGAAAAAGCGGGCTACACTGCGGAATGGTGCCAACTCTCGCGGGCCGAAGTCTATCGATACATTGGACGCAAAGAGGAAGCCCTCAAAATCCTCGACAACATCTTTGGACCGGTTGAACAGCATCCAGAGTACCCCTATCAACGCGCTGCGACGTTGGCTGCCATCGGTGGCAACCTCCCAGAGGTCATCGCTCTCTACCAACGAGCTCTTCAACACAACCCAAAACACGCAGGCGCGTTGTTCGGCTTGGCGGTTGAATACGATCGGATGGGCAACGATCAACAAGCGTTCGAGTTGTATCAGCGAGGGGCCGGATTGATTCCGTCCCACGTCGGTACCCTGCTCAACCTGGGGCTAATGTATGAAGATCGAAACGATTTCATCCGAGCTCAGGCTTGCTATCGCAGGATCTTGGAAACCGATCCCAATAATGAGATTGCAAAACTGTATTTGAAGGATGCCGCAGCGGGTGGAAACGTCCTGTATGACGAAGATTCTCAAAAGAAGAACGAACGCCTCGCACAACTTCTGAACGTTCCAGTGACCGATTTCGAGTTGTCAGTCCGTTCGAGGAATTGCCTTCAGAAAATGGGAATCCGCACCCTCGGCGATCTCACCCGTGTTTCCGAGCAGACCCTTCTTTCCAGCAAGAATTTCGGCGAAACGTCACTCGTCGAAATCAAGGAAATGCTTACCGCGCGTGGGTTGTCACTTGGTCAATTCGCTCATGAAAAGCGAGAAGCCGAGCCGCCTTTGGATCTGAGCGGTATGACCCCGGATCAGCAAATGCTGCTCGATCGCCCCATTTCGGAACTCAATCTCTCGGTTCGAGCTCGCAAGTGCATGGTTCGATTGCAACTCAATACCATTGGGGAACTCATCCGAAAAACCGGAGACGACCTTCTGGAATGCAAGAACTTTGGGGTCACCAGCCTAACCGAAGTTCGCGAGAAGCTGACCGGGCTTGGACTGAAGCTTCGCGGCGACTGATATCTTTTGCCATAGCGGCAACTCCAGCCTAGTGCTTTGTCCATTTTAGAACTTGGGGCTGAGGAGATTTTGTGCGACGGACTTCCAGTCTGTCGTACCCTAAAATGAGGTTCTGACAAAGCACGTGCAACAAAGCGAACAAACAAGGTGGATCTCGTCAGGGATCCAAGGATCACAGGGAAGTTTAACAACTTCCACTTCCGCTACCTTGAATGCTGGTTGGCTCCAAGTATTTCAGATGGTGGGCACAATGCACCAAATGTAGGCCAACCAACTCCTCCTTCGACATCGCTCCAAAAAGAGGGGAAGGATGAAAAGGACCGTTTGACGCTTTCAAGCGTTCAATCGTCTGCCGAAGCCGTTCCACAGCTTCGTCGGGACTCGCTTGCTTTTCGTAGACCGTCACTGGCATGGTCGGTGAGCCATGCCCCATCCCCCCTGTCTCCAGGATCTTGTGGAGCATCCGTTTTCCTTGGGTGGCACGGAGCACACGCAACAAGATGGCGATCGGAAAGGGAGGTTTTGGAAATCCATCCATCGCGAACCCCATCCAATCCGCCAAGTGGCTGCAGATTTGGCCGAGGTCCCATTTGCCATGTGTCAGGTAGCCGCTCCGGTTGAGTTGATCAACTTCCTGCATGATCTCGTCGAGGTTGGAAAACCGAAGTGGTCGTCTCGGCATCGCGTTCATGGCCTACGTCGTCGGGGCTGGAGGGGTTAATCTCAGGAAATTGCGTCGGTTTCGAAAAATGGAGCAGTTCGGGTTAGACGCCATCGTAAGGTCGGTGTCAAATTGAAGGAAGCAGCGGATTGCATTAAACTTCGGCGATTCGTAGACGGCGTGTTGGTTCAGTCGTTGCATCGATCGAGTGAGCGGGTTGTGGTTACATGGGTCAAATGCGATTTCGAGTTCCGAATTCGATGGATTATGACCCTCATATTTGGAGTACTGCATATATCTCCGGACTGGAAGGGATTCCTTGGTGCGGCCGCAACCGGATCGAAGACGATTGCTTGGTGATCGATCGAGCCGTCAACGAATCAGGCAAACTCTCCATTGTCTGGCCCACACAGGAGTACGGTCCGATCTTGTTGACGACCGCTTCCTTGAGATGCTCTGAGGATCCTTACTGGTTACAACTGGAATTGGCTCGCGGAACGTTGCACCGCATCCGCGGGCGTGGCCTGGATTGGCAGCGTGTCGGCCTGAAACTCCCCGAAGCGTTCAATAATTTGATCGACCAATCCATCTCCGTATTCATTCAAGCGGTTCTCGCCACCAACGATCCGGACGCTTGCTGCACCCTCGCACAAGAGTCCATTGATTTGGCGGTTGCTGCTTCCAAGCCGTTGTCGCGCGCGTTCGTCTCCCAGTCGCTCCAAGCCCGACATCAATCGGAGCCCCAATTGAGTACCTTGATGGGAGTCCGAATCACCCCGAGTTCGGATTGGAAGTGCGAAGCCGATCTTCTTCTCCCAGCAATGAACACTTTGAACATCTCCATGGAGATGGGACAGATCGAATCGACAGCACCTGCCGTAGCAATGGCGCTGATCGACGAGCAAGTGCGATGGGCTCGCGAACATGCGTTGCGCGTCTTCGGCGGCCCATTGATCAATCTCCAGTCACATGCCATCCCCAAGTGGTTCTATTTGTTCAGCGACTTCGATTCGTTGTATCGATCGACATGCGAACACGCTACCAAGATGGTGACTCGGTATCGGGGACAAGTCCACCTATGGTCTGCTGCCGCTGGCTTGAACGCACCCAACGCGCTGGGGCTCTCAGACGAACAGGTCCTGCATCTGGCCGTAGGTGTCATCCAGACCGTGCGGAGGTTGGATCCCAAGACGCCCGTCATCCTGAGCATCGATACACCTTGGGCTGAATTCCTGGCGCAACGCTCCGACGGAATCAGCCCTCTTCATTTCGCCGATGCCTTGATTC
>JALOQW010000449.1 GCA_025459275.1 Pirellula sp. | reverse complement strand
CATCTTCTCGATCAGCTTTTTGTTGTGGGGGCTGTCCCAGGGTTCATCGAGTTTAAACTGCTGATAAAGTTCCTGTTCGCCCAAATACTGCAGGATCAGGACGCGCCAGCTGAGAAGCTTCGTTCCGTCTTTACTCGCGAGCGCCTGCGGGACAAAGGTTCGGTAAGCGGATTCAAAATTGTGGAACGCAAGACCGATCTGCTTCATGCTGTTCATGTCTCGCATTTGCTGCGCATTTTCTCGCGCTTGCCGAATAAGCGGCATGGAATCCAGGAGGGTTCCGAGCGAATCGAGTCCTTGAACATTCCATACGAGCGTTCGCTCTTTAACAATGGGCAACAATTCGCGAGCGAGGGAATCGCTGTTGGGAACGAGGCCGAGGGCTATCTTGCCGAATTCGCCCGCAGATTGTTCCGAGTCCAATTCGGTTACGGTCTCGAGTCGCTTCCCTTGTTCGAAGTAGTTCACTCGAGCTGCTTCCATACTGGCTGCGACCTTGGCAAGCGTTGTGAATGTTTCTCGCGAATTGAACGCAACTCCGTCCGGTTGCGATTTCAACATGCTGACAAACATCTGTCGCGGAACGCTCGGTATCGCGATCACTGCACCGTGGTCTCCTTGGCTTTCGGAGAGCATCTTCAAGAGTTTTTCATTTGCTTTACTGGGCGAGGAGGAATGGAGTCGTTCAAGCCGATCCTTGGATGCCAGGACCACACTATTCCGCATGGAAGTCATGGACAACCAATCACCCGGAGGCATCACGGATGACAAAGTAGACTGCACGCCGGCCGGATTGCCGGTCTGCACAACCAACATCGGCGATTGCCCCATCAAGGAACTGAAATCGACGATCACGGCAATGCGTGTCGCACCGCTGGCCTTCATCGAATCGATGAATAGCTGGGCTTGTTTGGACGCGTTTTCATCGATCTCCATTCCAAGTCGGTTTCCGAGACTCACGAAAGCGTTCACATCGACAGTGACTGGATTCATCCATGCGACGGCCATGGTCTGGTCATCGAGTGTCCACTCGATGGACTCCTTCACTTGAGCTTGAACTGGCGAATGCAGCAGTTGCGCCATCAGGATGGCTGTGCAACCAATGCCTAGCCATCGTTTCAGACAAGACTTCATCGTTTCAACTCCTGGAGTGAGGGAACTTAGTTCGGTTGAGGGAATCGGACAGTGACGGTACGTAGGGACTCATGTAATTTGGGGACTTCCGAAGTGAGGTGCACAATCTGAGTATCGCCTTCTTGAGTGACTTGATAAGCAAATGGCTTTTCGGTGTAGGGATCGAAGGGAATGGGTGTGTCGACCAAGGATTCAAGATTGGCCGGAAGTTTTCCGTCATGGGTGGCTGCGTAATGCCGCAGAGCTTCGATCGCTATCAGTCGGCTTCGCCACAACCGAGTTCGGATCTCGGCGTCAACGACGTTGTTGACTGCAGGAAACAACATGGATGCGACGATGCCAGCCACCGATCCTCGGTTGGCCTGGGTCCATGCTTCGAACTCTTGCATGGCTTTGTTTCCAACTTGGACACCTGCGAGCCCCCCAACCTTCGAGGCTTTGAGCAACGTGTCTCGCTGCTTACGCAACTCTACGCCGGATAAGATCAGCGAGGCTTGGAGGTCGGTGAGTTGAGCGAGTCGATCGGCGTCGTAGCCTGCGGCTCGTAGTTTGCGCTTCGCGTCGGATCCCGATGCCACAAGGATCGCGGCCATCATCTCGGTCGCTCCAATTCCTTGGTCACTGCCAGGCATGAGGGACTTTAGATCTCCCAGCCCCAAACGCAATCGACGCAGAATTTCTGGATCGGAGAGAGGAGCTATCTCTTCTTCCGTGAGAATGGGCGGGGTTCGCATGGACATTTCGAGTTCGGTTTCGATCGCACTTTCGACGTCGGACAATTGCGGTGGTAGGGTTCTCAAGGCCCAGTACATGTTTGGGAAACCAGGTGCATGAATCGCGTAATCCACCGCGTGGTACATGGTTTGCTCAATCGCCATTCCAACCAGCGTCTGAATGAGTGACTCCCCTTGACCAACAAACGATGCCAATCGAAAACCGGTTTGGATCGTGTTGACTGCCGCGTCATGCTCTCCCTTCGCGATATGAACCACAATCTTTAGATGGAGGAGTCGAGCCAAACTGCGGGCTTGTTGGACTTCTTCCAACTGCGTCATCCAAATGTCTTTCCCTTGTTTGTCTCGAAATCGAAAGTCCCAATCGAAGCTCTCCGAATTCGCCATCAACTCGAGCTCATCAAAGACCGTTTTCAACCGGTTGACCCATGGTGCAGCTTCTTCGGCGGAGATCTCTTCCAACTCGCGACCGCTCAGGGCATGCAATTGCATGATTTGGTCTTGGTTCGGATGCGTCAGTGACTGATAGCTCATCACGGCGCGATAAAAGTGCATTTGCGCAGATCCGGGCTTCAAGGAAGGCTTGGCCGGCCAAAAGCGATAGCGAAACGCAGGCACGGGTTCCTCGGCGAGCGCAACCACACGAGCGGCGAGCGGAATTACATCTGGCTCGTATCGAACGGAAGAACTGCCGAGTCCGGATCCGTTGGATTCTCGCACCTTCGGGTTACGCAGCCATTCCAGGGTCGCAGACGTTCCAAGATCCTGTTGGGCCACGGCGATACCAGCCGAGCCGCTGAGGATGAACCAAAAATACAGAAGCGTTTTGACGACTTGCATCGGTGCACCTTGTTGTTATGTCCGGAAGTTGTCTCGGATCCGTTTCAGATCGTGGATCACAACGATTCAACCCATTCGAGATTGCTTCGCAGTTCCAGCAGCGTTTTTGGGGTTGTTGCCGAAGGGTTAGCTCTCGGGTTTTTGCCCGAGGGTGATTCGTTGACGCTGACCCATTTTGTTCTCTCAGAAAGACGCTGCTGGCTCCAACGTTGTTTCACGATTTGGTGGATCGATTTCTCTAGAGGATCTTGGCCAAACGCCGGCAGAAAAGGATTTTGCGGGGCTACTACCTCAGGAGTGTCAACCTGCATTGGCTCGTCCGTGACCTTTTGCTCGATCGTGGTCGTAGCTAATTGCGCGGACTCGGGATCCAAGCGCGGCGAGCCATACATCATGAGGACAATGATTCCACTCGCAGCAACTCCGGTGAGTGCGACACCAGAGATCGCACCTTTGGCAAAGCTATACCAGGAGGTCGCGCGGCTCGGAGCACTCTGTCTCCCGGACTCATAGCCCGCGCGGTACATGACTTGCTCGAGCGAAACTCCGTTCGCGATAGGGACGATCCTTCTCAATTGACTTTCGAACGATTCATTCTGAGACATGGCAACCCCGTAAGTGAGCTCCTGAGGACGATTTTTCAAGTTGAGTTCGGAGATGTTCGACGGAGGCATGATAGCGCCGATGGACCATCGCTAACGATAGATCGAATGCGTCCGCGATCTGCCGGAACGAAAGACCCGTCCACACATGGGCAATGACAATCTCGCGGTCTTCGACATCCAAGGACTCGATCGCCTGGGCCAACTGCATCGCATCCAGGGGATGAACGGCATTGGCATCTTGCGATGCAAACCACTGAGTGCGATCGGTCGCAGCCACGACTTCTCGTCGTTGACGGCGACTTTCAGATCTCCACTGCGAGATGGCTTCGTTGCGCACGACGCGACTGAGCCACGCGACCGGATCTCGCGGCACGACGGTTTGTTGGGATAGCTTGATGAAGGCTTCCTGGACACAATCGTCCGGCCATCGACACCGAGCTCGGGCAAGCATGGTCAACGCGGCGGACGATGCCTGCCACAGGCTCGCCAATTCTTTCGGATCCAAAGACATGAACGTAGAGTACTCGGCGGCATCTCAGGAATCGACCCGTCATTATCAAGACGCCGTTATGGGCCACGCTGTTTCAAGATTTTGGCGAATATCGAGAAATTCTCAGTTCACCAATGCGGGAACCAAAACCAGCCAGAGAGGGATGGTC
>JALOQW010000448.1 GCA_025459275.1 Pirellula sp. | reverse complement strand
GCCGTTTGCATTCAGGGCCGGATTCAGGGCATGGTGCGGAATCACCCTTGGGTTGGCCGTCGATGTCTGCGACATGCCAAACGCAACCGGTGTTGCCGACGAGAATCAGCTCCCGAGCCGAAGTCAGCTCTCCCCATTCGATATCTCGGTATTGGATCGCGATTCCATGTTTAGCCAAGAGGGAGGCACTGCGTTGCAGAGTCGTACCGATCAATACCGTTTCCTTGGTTGGCGATATCCAATCCCCTTTCGGATCGATCATCAGCAAGTTCGCAACCGACGTATCTCCCACATACCCTTGAGGGGTACTCACAAGCCCCAAGGCTCCTGGAGATCGCTCCTCTGCATCTCGATCGGCAAGATAGTATGCCAATCGATTTCGGACCTTGATTGTCGACGGCCAACTGGTCCCAGCTCCCGTGCGGTACGATGATCGAATCAGCGAGGTACCGGATCGATACCATTCAGCGAGCCTCCGCCATGGTATGGGGAGGCAATGCATCATCAGCGTGCAGTTTCCGAGGCCGTACTCAGGGTTGCCCGGCGTAGCGATCACTACGATCGAAACATCCTTCTCGGACGCGACCCAAGCAGCGTTCGCGTTCAACAAACGCTGCAGAGATTCTAGAAACGACTCCGAGCTCAAGGGAATTGCGATCCGCAGGACTTCACATCCCAAGCGAAACCGTTCCCAATGCAACTCCCAATCGAGGATCTGTCCACCAAAGGTGCGCAGGCGTTCGACAACGGTGGCCCCATATAGGGATCCCAAGTCCATAGGAGAGAATGTCACATCCCGAAAGTTGCGATCGTCAAACCGCTTCTGGGATGGATCCCATTCCAGTGCAGTGCTATTGAACTCGGCACGTTCCAACAGATTCGTTCCACAGCAAGTGATCGAGCACCCGATAAAAGTGCGGGCATTCTCGATAATAGGTCCGTTCATCGTGTGTTCTTCCCACGCACGAACTGCAATCGTACTGCTGAATCATCGGGTTGCCAATGAAGCCCCGATGGCCTGCCGCAATGGGTTTTGTGTCATGATCCAGGAGTCGAAATCGGCGAAGCACGGGATCTTCAGGGTTGTACATCGATACAACTCCGTCCGCTTTGATGGTCGCATCGCGGTGTTTGCCCCAAGGGGCTAGCCAATTTCGGTCAATGGCCGGTGCCACGAAACCAATGCGGTAAGCGGATTGATTCTCATCCAAAGCGATGGTGGGGGCATGTTGCAATCCACGGATTGTCCCCCCAGAAGCAAGGTGCAGTCCACCCGTGACGCATCGTGCACCGTAGGAAAAACCCAGCAAGCTGACTTGTGGGGATGAGGATAGTCTCTCTAAGAGCCAAGCCATATAGAGGGACTGACATTCCGCAGCCATGGCGTTCTCGCGAACGTCTTGCAAAGGATGTGGCTCGCGTTGACTGGGCCAAGACAGAAAGATGAGGCGATACGGCCGCTGCGCTCGCGACTTCAAGTATTCGTTGATGATCAAAGCGCGCTGCCGCGTGTTATTGCGCTCCATGAAGTTGCCGTGGACATAGACGATCGGCAGTCTTCCTTGGAGGTCGAGCGCTTGTTCGACGTCATCGCAATACCACCCTCCGGTATCATGTCGATACACCTGAAATCCAGGGGCCGCTGGGTTAATCGCTCTAGCGGATGATCCGAGGATACGGATGCGTCGTCCGCAATGGCACTCCTGCACAACGCCATGAAGGCACATACTGACACAACGATCCATGGTGTTCGGCAGACGTGGCTCATAAGCAACATGTCCTTGATTGCATGGGAAGGATGGAAGGGCAGCATGACTGGGACGAGCAACTGTAACACTTGAAGAGAATTCGAGCGTTAGAAAAAGTGGGAGGATTCCGTAGTTTTTTCTACGATTCATTTGCACGACCTGAATGGTGACGTAGAGTTGCGGGTCAAAATCTGTTGTGGCTCAACAGCCCAACCTTTCTCGGGGGAGAAACGAACATGAGAAGAATGACATTGGTCGTTGCGACCATGATGTTGTCATTGACCGGATGCCAAACCTGCAGCAATTGGACTCGTCAGTTAACGGGTTCGGTGCAAGGATGCTTCGGTCGATTGGGCAATTGCAGTCTTGGAAACTGCCGACTGGGCGGTGCCAATAACGTCGGAGCCCCATGCGATGCAGGTTGCGAATCTGCGCACGGACCGATGTCGCCAATGGATGGCGGTGCTTGCTCTCCGTGTGGTGAGTCTTCAGCGAATTACGGAAGCTATGACGGAGTTGTGATCGGAAGTTACGACGGAATTCCAACCGGAGCGACGATTTCCACTCCTTCGTCCAGCGTCCCGTCATCGGGTATTTCCTCGGGATCCTACATTGGCAGCCCAACGCCAGCGGGGATTCGTGGGGAAACGATCGTACCAAAGCCCGCGAACTAGTCCGGGCCGCTTCCCCGAAGTGAATTCTCAATACAGAATGCGGTTCTAGTCGAATCGTATTCTTTCGGAGGATCATCGGGTGGCAACAGAAACAGTGACAGTTGACAAGTCAGGGGACCGAGTGCGCCGCATGTTTGCGGAAATCGCACCCCGCTATGACCTGCTCAATCACTTGCTGTCCCTGAACGTTGACCGCTACTGGCGGTGGCGAACGTTGCGAAGCCTTGACCTGAAGCCGGGATCTCCCGTGCTGGACGTTTGCACCGGAACCGGAGATTTGGCGCTGTCCGCTGCGAAACGGATGGGCCCTGAGACCGAGATCATCGGCAGTGATTTTTGCGCTGAAATGCTTCAGATCGCACGCCAAAAGCACGTGCGTCACCTGAATTCGCATACCCGTCTCCAATTCATCGAAGCGGATACCATGCATCTCCCGTTCGAGGATGCATCGTTCGAGACCGTCATGGTTGCCTTTGGATTGCGAAATGTCTCGGATACCGACGCAGGCCTTCGCGAGATGAACCGAGTCTGTAGGCCTGGAGGCAAGGTGGCGATCCTTGAGTTTTCTAAGCCCAGTTGGCCACTTCTCAAGCAGGGATACGAGTTTTATTTTCGGCAAATTCTGCCACGTATCGGCAACAGTGTCGCTCGCAACTCCAGCGATGCATATCAGTATCTACCCCAAAGCGTCAGCGAGTTTCCAAGTGGGAAGGAACTTGCCCATCGCATGGCGAACGCAGGGCTCGAAGGAATCCGATGGACGCCGATGACTTTGGGGGTCGTCACACTCTACGTTGGTCGCAAGCCCAAACCAAACGATCATGGTCGATAGTTCCTCCAGGTCGATCTCTGGCGCAGCGGCAACCACGCACCTTCCGATCGTCATGGCGATGACTGGGGCAAGTGGAGCTGCGTACGGTGTCCGGCTCTTGCAGCAACTTGCGTTGGCCGGTCAGTCCATTCATCTGCTGATCAGCCCTTCGGCTGCGGCCGTTCTTGCGCAAGAACTGCAGCTCGAACTGGGAAGCAAACGAGATGACGTGATACCTTTACTGAGATACGTCTGGCCCAACGCCTCGCAGCAGGGAAGGCAATGGGAAAGGCTTTCCGAGTCGGAGATCCAAACGTGCCGAGACGGAATCATCGTGCACGACTATCGCAATTACATGACCCCCGTCGCAAGCGGCAGCTTCTTGACCTCTGGAATGGTCATCTGTCCATGCTCAGGAGCCACGTTATCGGGCATCGTTCATGCAAGTGGCAACAACCTCATCCAGCGCGCGGCCGACGTTCACTTTAAGGAGCATCGGAAGCTGATTTTGGTCCCACGAGAAACTCCCATGTCCGTGTTTCAATTAGAGAACATGGTTCGAGCTGCCCAAGCGGGTGCCATTGTCATGCCCGCGATGCCTGGATGGTATCATGGGGTCACGAGCCCGGTCGATCTGATTGATTTTGTTGTTGCTCGAATCCTCGACCATCTTGGGATCTCGCATTCTCTGATGCAGCGCTGGGCCGTCGATCCAATCGAGTGCATCGATCAACATCGAAGCACAGGTGATGAGTGATTGGCATGCTGGAACGAGTCCGACGATATGGCGAGTTGATTCGGTTCAGTCACACGATTTTTGCGTTGCCATTCGCATTGTTGGCCTCCTGGTGGGCGTGGGTGGTGCCCTCCATGGTGCAGGGAGTGAGTGTGGCATTTCGATGGCGCGACCTTGCAGGAATCCTTCTGTGCATGGTGACTGCCAGAAGTTTTGCCATGGCCGCCAATCGGTTGCTCGATGAGAAGTTCGATGCCGACAATCCGAGAACGGCCGGCCGCCATTTGCCCGCTGGATTGCTCGGCCGGAACGAGGTCTTGGGGTTCACGCTTGCTTGTGCGGCGGCGTTTATTGCGAGCACTTTGCTGTTTCTTCCCAATTGGCTTCCCTTGGTGTGCAGTCTACCCGTGCTGCTTTTTCTCGCCGGATATAGCTTGGGAAAGCGGTTCACGTGGTTGGTCCATTTCTGGTTAGGGGTTGCGTTGATGCTCGCCCCGGTCTGCGCTTGGATCGCTTTGCGAGGTAGCGTGGTCATCGTCCAGCCGGCCGATCTACTGCCTTCTGTCGTTCTAGGTGGCTGCGTCTGCCTTTGGGTAGCTGGTTTTGACGTAATCTATGCCTGTCAGGACTTTGCGTTCGATCGCGAGCGAGGGCTGCACAGTATTCCCGCTCGGTTCGGAGTTCGCGGGGCTTTGTCGATCGCGAAAGGGCTCCATCTATTGATGCTGGGGTTGGCGATGGCCATGTCCTTTTGGTTCCCACAGTTGTCGTTAGGCTGGATTTATCGGTTGGCACTGGGTGGAGTTGCGATTTTGCTCGTGTGGGAGCACACATCGGTCTCGGAAAGGTCTCTCGATCGTATGCAGCTTGCGTTTTTCCAGCTGAACGCGATCATCAGCTTGGTATTCCTGGCTGCCGGGGGGATCGACGCGATGCTTCGATAGATCGTCCTTGGACCGCCAGCCCCTGCTCGACGAAATCAAGACTCTTCAAATACAATCTTGTCAACTGCGGCCTTACGTCTGATAGAAGCGCTACGAGTATGAGAACTCCGGAATTGAACGATCGTTTTCGAGTGATTCGCGACAAAGTCGAGCAAGGGGGACGTTTGGACCTCGAGGACGGAATCTTCCTTTACTCCCCGGAGGTTTCTCTGCACGATATCGGCCAACTTGCGAACCTCGTGCGAGAGCGGATCAACGGAAATGTGGGTTACTACAACATCAACACCCACCTCAATCCGACCAACGTCTGTGTCTATCGATGTCGTTTTTGCGCCTTCCGTTCCGATTTGCGGGACCCAAAAGGTTACGTGATGAGCGACGAGCAGATTTTAGCTCGAGGGCAGGAGGCGATCGACAACGGATGTACGGAGATGCACATCGTAGGAGGCTTGCATCACAAACTGGGGTACGATTGGTATCGCGGGATCCTGTCGCTGTTGCATAATGCCTACCCTCAACTCCACCTTAAGGGATGGACAGCGGTCGAGATTGACTGGTTCGAGTTCTTGACAAAATGGTCCACACGGCAGGTTCTTGAGGATTTACGGGAGGCCGGCCTGGGCAGTATGCCTGGCGGAGGCGCAGAAATTTTTCACCCGGAAGTTCGAGATCAAATTTGCGAACACAAAGCCAACGCGCACAAGTGGATTGAGAT
>JALOQW010000447.1 GCA_025459275.1 Pirellula sp. | reverse complement strand
TTCCCGTATCCATCAGCCGAGGGCCTTCAGAGATTTGCGGCCGGGCCCGGAATCGAACCCGCTCATTCTGATCCTCCGTATACAAAACGCCCAATCCCGTGTGGACAAGATAGCGCCCGTTGCCGGGTTCATCGTAATACGGTAGCCACGTCACGCGACCACTGACTCGATACCCTTGGTTGTCGTCGCGGCGAATCTTGAGCCCCTCGCTGATGCTGTCGATGAAGAACCCGGTGGCCCAAGCAAATCGCTTGGATGGGGAATGGTTGTACAAGGCCATGCCGACCTCACGGTCGGGCGTAAATGTTCCTTGCGTCGGGACCGAACGTTCGATGAAGATGTTGTTCGTGTCGTTGGTGACTTGTTCCAAACTGAAGGGGACGAAAAAGTTGCCGATGCGAAACCGCCCAAGCCATGGGATTTCATTGAGTGAGAAGTAAGCGTCCTTGA
Source organism: Pirellula sp. (assembly GCA_025459275.1). Lineage (GTDB taxonomy): Bacteria > Planctomycetota > Planctomycetia > Pirellulales > Pirellulaceae > JBKCUI01. The sequence continues at coordinate 3,533 of JALOQW010000447.1, read as the reverse complement.
CCTGAGGAGTGAGTACGGCGGTCGCGGGATTGTCTCCCGTGTTATCCGGTTCGAGGGTCATCTGGAGCCGGAAATCGTAATTCTCGTACCCTTTGCCGTCGGCCACCATACGCAGGCGTCGAAAATTGAAATAGTCGAGCGTATCCGGAATCGTTGGAGCTGCATCGGCCCATGTGACATAATCCATCTGCACGTGCCCGCCCATTCGAACCTCCCACCCCTCCTTCTTTTTCGGGGGAGATTTTTCGTCGGTCGCTTTGGGATCGTTGGCAGACTTCGTTTCCTTGTCCGGCAGCTGACTGGCCTGCTCAATGCTCTTCTGAAAGGAGCTCTCGAGCTGCTCGATGCGTTGCCTGAGTTCTTCGATTTCCGACTCCGTCGCTGGCTGCTCCGGCTCCTGCGACCAACACTTCACAGGCGCAGTAGCCCCGATGACCATCACCAGGGAGGTTGCGACAAGGAACTGGAAGCGCGAAACCATGTTCAAGGTCAGACGTCTGCGGACGAAAAAGTCATAAGATCGACCGCGCAAACTGCAACGATCGTAAGGGTTGTATCGACCGAATCAACGTTCCGTCGTACCGAAGTCCAGGCTATTCCAAGACTTTTGCAATGAGATGCGCTTTGCTAGCACAGCGTCTTCGCTCCTTTGCAAGGACGATAGATTGACGTCGAAACGGATGGGGGAATTTGGGTAAACTCCCGCCATGTTTCCCGGGAGATTCAACCGCTACATCCTTTGGGATGTCTTCAAACTGTTCTTCTTGAGCGCTTCGGCCATGACGCTGGTGATTTCACTGGGGTTGGTCGGTCAGCAATTGGTGCGCGAGGGGATCGGCTGGTTTGCGGTCATCAAGCTGTTGCCATACATCAGTTTGATTGCCCTCCAATTCTCATTGCCCGCAACGTTGTTGTTTTCGGTCTGCTGTGTTTACGGTCGCATTTCGGCAGACAACGAAATTGTGGCTCTCAAGAGTGCCGGGATCTCGCCCTTTCGAATCATTCGTGGAATGGTGTTTCTGGCATTGATGGTCAGCTTCCCTTCCGTCTGGATCAATGACTTGGCTGTGTCGTGGGGCCGGCCTGGCATGGAACAGGTCTTGCTTCGATCGTTTGAAGAAATTGTCTACGGAACCCTTCGAACGCGACGTTCGTACGAGAATGACCAAGGCTTCACGATCCACGTGTTGGAGGTCCGGGATCGGTGGTTGATTCAACCGACGATCTTCCTTTTCAACCAGCAGACTGGTGATCCGATGACCATCAATGCCGAGAAAGCGAAGATCTCGATCGACACGGAGAACGATCAGCTGGTCATCGAGCTTGTAAACTCCTATGGCGAAATCAACGATCAGTCATCGACTCGCTTTGAGATGCCGGGCACGGAACGCATTACGATGCCTTTGAATCAAGCATCCAAAAAGGCCAAGACCATCCAAAGCGCATCGGAGATCTCGATGCGCGATATTCCCAAGGAAATCATGAGTCAAACCGCTGCGAACGATCGCATGCGAGAAGCGATGGCGGTTCAAGTCGCGGTGGGATTGGGGTTGGGACGCTACGCACAGTTGTACGATCCGAAACTTCACAACATGCAAGGCCTCGTCGATGAAGGCCAGCGGCGGGTGATCAAGTTAAGTTTGGAGCCGTATCGGCGGTGGGCGCTCGGGTTCAGTTGCTTCTTCTTCGTCTGGATGGGCGTTCCTATGTCGATTCTGATTCGAAGCGCAGATTACGCCTGGACGTTCGGATTGTGCTTCGTCCCGATCCTTCTGATCTACTACCCACTTTTTGGCCTGGCACTTGATCGAGCCAAGGACGGGTCGTGGCCGCCGGCGACTTTGTGGCTTGGGAATGTTGTATTGCTTATTCTCGGAACGCTGTTGATGCGGCGTGTATTGCGCCAGTAACTCGGTACTCCAACGCTCTAATGCGAGGCCGGGGATCGGACGGTATCCGCTCGACCGATGAGGAAATCCGACGGATTCGTTCCAGATTCCGAATCGGACCTTCCTGTTGCGGCTCGGGTGACCGAAAAACGACTCGTACGAGCGCAACCGAAGATTCTTTCTAAAGTAATCACCCGGTTTGAATCGAAACTAGGTGCAGGACGGCCTGATCTGCGCTGGATGACTACCGCAAATAGTCTTCAGTACAGAGCGTGCCAGCAGGGACAAGAGGGGGGATTCGCTAGCGATTCGCAGTTCTTACTGCGAAGCTCAAAGCGTTTGGACAGATCTGTCAAAGGTTTGTTCGCGCTGGGAGTGTGTAGGTCTGCCCGCATCTTTACCTGGGGCATCTGCCAACCGGAGACCAAATTCGAATAGAGCGCTGCGTCGTAGGGGTGCGGAAGTTTGCTCCGTTCGAAGAGGTCACTACCCGGGTGGTGGAGCTGCAGATGGGAACATGTTCGTGAGCGTGAAGAAGGAGCTGATCGCTTACGAGCCATGCATCCGTCCAAATGAATGTGCCCTGACCCAGTTGTTTGCGTTTGCGGCAATCCAATCACAGTTCTCTGGGAATGGATTGCGTAAGAACATCATGCAACAAGGGCAACTACTGTCTGGAGCCGTCGCACTTTGGCGAAGACTCCGACTCGACTCACAATTGGAAGGTAACGGAGACCAAAAATATGAAGGTGTTCACCACAGGCCAGGTCGCAAAGATCTGCAAGGTGGCCCCGCGAACCGTCAGCAAGTGGTTCGACTCCGGCCGGCTCAAAGGGTACCGCATCCCCGGTTCACAAGACCGCCGCATTCCCCGCGAGTATCTGATCAAGTTTCTGAAAGAGCATGGCATGCCGCTTGGAGACTTGGAAGATGAGGCCATGGCCAAAGTCCTGATCGTTGCGCAAGATCAGGTCTTGATTGAGAATCTGAAGCGAGAACTTCCTCTGGAAAAAAGCTTCAAGGTTCAAGTCGCTGCTAGCGGTTTCGAGGCGGGTATTCAAGCGGAAAGCTTCCACCCGGATTGCATGATTGTCGACTTCTCAGTTGGAAAACTGGAAGCTCTTCAAATCTGCCAGAACCTGCGCAAGAACTCCGACTTCTCCGAAATCATTCTGATCGCTCTGCTTCCAGATGACGGAAACACGATGAGCTTCGATCGCTCGAGTATCAACGAGACGTTCAAGAAGCCTTTCGATGCCCGACTTCTCGCAGAACGCCTCAGGACGCTCATCGGAGCTAAGAAGGAACTTGTGTAAGCGACCTGCAAGCCCAGGATCCAAATCGAAAAAACCCTTGGTGCAAAACACCAAGGGTTTTTTCGTTGACCCAACCCATCGAATAAGATGAAGTACACTATCCGCCGAGGCATAATCCGTAGTGGAAGTCGTTAAAATCGCCCACGCTTCAGAAGCCCCTTGTTACCCCAGCTCGCATGAACGAATCTCCTCCAATGCCCCGAAACTTGGAAGACGCCAGACAGCAGATCGAAGCCCTTCGATCCGAAATTCGCACGCACGATTACCTGTACTATGTCCTGGCAACCCCCAAGATCACCGATCTCGAATACGATCGGTTGCTTAAGCG
>JALOQW010000091.1 GCA_025459275.1 Pirellula sp. | reverse complement strand
AGACGCTCGTCATCGATTGGGGATGTGCTCGCGTTTGCAAACGGGATTCCAAGTTCAAGGTGGTGGATGCCAAAACGATCGAGTTGCAAGAAGCCTTTGTCAAAGAGGATTCGCACAGTGGCTTGACTCCCCGATACGCAAGTCCGGAGCAATTGCGGGGCAACGAGAATATCGGCCCCGAAAGCGACATCTACAGTTTGGGAGGCGTTCTCTTTAAACTTTTGACTGGCGAGAGTCCTCATCAAAAGGTGCCCGATTCCCAAGTGCGCCGCGTGGTCTTGGCCGGAACGCCGCTCAACCCCCAACACGACAAGCGAGGTATTCCATCCGTCTTGGCATCGATCTGTCGCAAGGCGATGCAGTTCGAACCTTCCAACCGCTACGAGACTGCGTTGGCAATGGCGAACGATCTGGAACGTTACTTGGGGGACCTCAAGACCAGCGTTGAAAAGGACTCCCTCCGCGATTCGTTTGCTAGAACGATCCGCAGGAATCCCCGCATCATCACAGCGGTTATCGCAGGTGTAAGTCTATTCGGATTGGTAATGTCACTCCTGGTGTTTGCCGAGAACTCGGCTCGAAGCAAGGCCAGGCAAGCTGCCAAGGAGCGTTTGGAAATGGCTGCTGCGATGGCGGCTTTGGCGGGTGGATCGGAGATTGAATCGCGCTTCGCGATGCTCGAAAAGGAAGCCATCAATCCTGCTCTAATCAAAGCCATGCAAGCGATACGGCAATCGCCAAACGATCGCACTCTTTGGCGGTCGGTGCAAGGGATCTTGGATCAGAAATCGGAGGAACTCAAACAAGATCAGAATGCACAACACGAAAGCTTGTTCGTCATCAGCGAGGACGGTACCCAGATCGCCCGCAGTCCCTATTCGAACAGCAGTATCGGGAAGAACTACGCCTATCGCGATTACTTTCATGGTCTTGGCAAGGATTTCCCAGAAGGCGAGACGGCCTCGCCGGCTATCCGTGAGGTCTTGTCCGCGGCTTACACGAGCACGAATGATCAAGGACAGATTCGAACCGCATTCTCCGTCCCAATCAAAGCCCGCGATGAAGAAGGGGAGATCGTTATCGGGCGTTTGTGCATGTCTTTACCAATCAACGCACTGGGGATTCTCGACTTGAAAGCGATGCGTGGACTCCACGTTCGATCCATGCTGATCGATATGCGAGACTACCCATGGATGAATGGTTCATCTGTCGGACTAGTGCTTGATGGTTCTGAAGATTCCGCACCAGTCGGTTCTTCGAGCGAGCCCGAGATCACAGGCTATACCAGCCCGGATAAGGTGCCAATGCTCGCTCCCGCATTGGTCAACCGAATTCGCCGAGCCATGAAATCCGAAGAAAACCTTCGCTCAGTTTCCGAGAAAGAAGAGATCGCCTTCATGCCGATCCGAATGCCGCATCGCAAAGGAGGTCAAGCGGAAACCGGCTGGATCGTCTTGCTCAAGGAATGAAAAAGAAATTGGGGTGTAGGGACTCGAACCCCAACTAACAGAGTCAGAATCTGTCGTGCTACCAATTACACCACACCCCAGTCACCACGAAAGTTTATGCCAAAACCCGTTGGGAATCTACGGGATTTAACCCCCGAAGTAACGGGAGAGGTGGATGTAGTCGTTGAAGATGGCCCAGGCCATCAAGCTGAGCAATGCAACCACGCCCCCCAAAGTCAGTTTCATTTGCAATTCTTCGTCGATCGGCCGACCGAGAATGGCTTCGGCGGTCAAGAAGACCATGTGCCCACCATCCAGCGCTGGAATCGGAAGGAAGTTGACGATGGCTAAATTGGCGCTCAACAACGTGAGGAACATCAACAAGGGAGAGATCCCCTGCGATGCGGCGTCGGTGGCTTGAACCGCGATGGTTCCTGGACCACCGATGGCGTTGAAGGCTTTCCCCTGAACCAGCAAAACCAGGAATTCTGTTACGTCCCCTAGTCGACGCCATATTTCTCCGACTCCTAAGGAGAGGGCTGGAATGAACCCGTCCGCGAGGTACGACTTCTTAAAAGGTTCCAAAGCCAATCCGCGATCTGGCCAATGCAGTCCCTCGGCGACTTCAATCGCTACCTCCGTCGATTCAACCTTACCATTTCGTTCCAGATCGATAGCAACCGGCAAACCGACAGGCAGCCACTGCGCGAGTTCATAGAAAAACTGCATGCTATGGGACGCATCGACCGGGATTTTCTCCAGCAGTGTCTTGGAATCGAGGACTTCTTTGTAGTACTCTTTTTGTTGTTCGGTGCGAGGCAACAATTGGACTTGCTTGATCACATCGCCGGCCGTGATCCCCTTTTTGGCGGCCTGAGAACCAGGCGCTACACTCGAAACGCGATCGGTCATCTTGTAGACCAAGCCCGTCCCAGGGAGCTCAAGCCCAGAGGGAGCCAGCATGGTGATCGTGTTTGCGAGCTGAAACTCGTTAGGCACCGTCCACGTCATGGAGACGGTTTCCGTTTCGCCTCGCTGCAGCTCGAGCGTCACGGTCTTGCCTGCCATGCCGGCCACGACCATCGGGAGTGTCATTCCGTCTTCGATGGGATTGCCATTGAATCGAACAGGTTTGTCACCGACTTGGATACCGGCCTTTTCCGCAATCGATGCTTCCGCGATGGAGGTTACGCCTTGAACTTCCATGCGAATCCCCAGCGTCTTCAGTGGTACGGCGGCAAGTGTCACGTCGACTTGTTGCTCTTGTTTGTCCACCTTGCGGCGCACCTGGAGCGTTACCGACTCGTTCAATCGAGGGTGAAGCAACCGATCAAGCTGAAAGCCCATCGGGATGTCACTAAAGCCATTCTTGTCGAGCAACGTTCCGTTCACTCCGAGGATGACGTCACCCGGTAGGAGATCGCCGAGTTGGAGATCGGAGTTGCGAATGTGCCGATCGAAAGCATATTTTCGACCAAGCTTCGTCGTGCTTGCCGCACGAATGCCGAGTCTCAGGAGTTTGATCTTGGCATCCGCAGGAGAGTGAACGGTGGTACCGGTTACTTCCAAGCGTGTGCGCGTCCCATCGCGATCAAAGGTAACCGGCACGGGAGTATTGGGATCTCGGATCCCTGCCAATGCCACTTTTTGAACCATATCATTGAACGACAGCTGCTCGTCGGTGATCGTTGCGACCTGAACGATCTTATCTCCAGGTTGCATGCCCGCTTTCCAAGCGGGATCACCCGGGATGACTTCTCCAATGACGGCTGGGTCGTATGGAACACCGATCATGAAAGCTGCCGCGGCCATGAGAACCCCGAAAATCAGATTCATAATGACACCCGCGCTGATGATAATCATGCGGGCAAAGACAGGCTTGGCCGGATACGATCGTGGATCCAAGCGTACGCGAGCGGGTTCACCTGCCGGGGCGTTGGGATCCTCTGCACGGATCCGTTCGGCTTCTTCCTTAATTCGGCGAGGATCATCGTCCTGGCCAAGCATCTTGACGTAGCCACCCAAGGGAATGATCCCGATCCCATATTCGGTCTCTCCCCATTGAAAATGGGCTAGTTTGGACGGCAAGCGAATGGGGCCGATCTTGATGGGCACATCAAATCCGACATAGAACTTTTCACATTTGACCCCAAACATCTTGGCAGCCAGAAAGTGCCCTAGCTCGTGCACGAAGATCACGAATCCAAGGCCAAGCACCACCAACATGATGTTGTAAAGCCAGTTACCCCACGATTCCAAAGAACCAGTTTCCGCTGCCAGGATTAGACTTCGAAGCAAACAATCTAGCATGAGACTTTCATCCAACGTGAGACTTCTTCGCGCGACCATTGATCAAGACGCAGGAGTTCATCCAGGGTCGGCGAAGGAGAGTAATGGTGATGTGACAAGATCGACCGACAAATGGTCGCAATCTCCGTTAACTTAATCTTGCTCTTCAAGAACAACTCGACAGCCGCTTCGTTGGCGGCATTCAGCACGGCCCCACATGTTCCGCCGCGCCGCGCGACTTCGAACCCGAGTTCCAGCGCAGGATACCGTTCCGGGTCTACGGGGCGCAGTTCCATGTGATGTGTTTGACTCCAGTCCATTCTTCGTGCGGGACTGTCGAACCGGTTCGGATACGTTAAAGCGAACTGAATGGGAAGCCGCATATCAGGCGGGCTCATCTGCGCAATCACAGAGCCATCGCAAAACTCGACCATCGAATGGATGATCGATTGCGGATGGATGACGACTTCGATTTGTTCGGGCGGGACCTGAAACAACCATCGGGCCTCGATGACTTCGAGGGCTTTGTTCATCATGGTCGCCGAATCGACCGTGATCTTTCGTCCCATGCTCCAGGTCGGATGGGCAAGGGCATCGGCCACCGTCGCTCGGGACAGTTCCTCGATCGGCCAATCCCGAAGCGGACCACCACTAGCGGTCAATATGAGTCGGCGAACTTCCTTGGGATCGTGTCCCGCGTGGATCGCCTGAAAGATGGCGCTATGCTCGCTGTCGATTGGTAGCAGTTCGGCACCGGAACGACGAGCGGCAGCCAAGAGGAGTTCGCCAGCGACAACCAATGATTCTTTGTTGGCGAGGGCCAGCCGCTTGCCAGTCTCGGCGGCTGCTAAGGACGACTCCAAACCCGCAATGCCAACAATGGCGGCAATGACGATATCGATGCTTGGTCGATCGTTGTTGCCGCTCTCCCGAATCAAGTCCACCAGAACCTGCATTCCATGCTGGCGCCGTGTTCTTGGACTTGGAGCTTCAAGCCATGCAGAAACGGCGGGGGTACGAGAACCGGTGACCACTGCATGGCGAGGACAAAAACTCTCGCATTGATTTTGAAAAACATCGAGCTTCTCATGGCACGACAGAAGCGCCACATCGAATCGGTTTGAATGGTGCGACAGAACGTCGAGGGTGGACTGGCCGATGCTGCCAGTGGAACCGAGAATGGCGACTTGGGGCAGTTGATAAATCGACATGGTTTCCACAAAGTGTCTTGCCGCAGTTGCCATAGGTAGCGATTGAAAGGAGGGGTAGCAGTCGGAGTCCACCACCTCGCCTTGCAACCCGCAGGACCGTTAAAATCCTGACCCACCAAGCCGCAAAATTCTAGGCATCCTGACCGAATTCCTCAACGTCAAACCCTGCCCAATCGTTGCCTAGGGTGCATAATTACGGCGTTCCAACATCCCTTGGAGAATTGCTCCTTGGAAGGCTATTTCCCATTTAACGAACCAAAACATCGATGGCTGACGAATCGAAATCGGATCGACGCTCGAACTCTGGGGGAAGCTCCCCGTCCAACAATTCTTGGCTCATGTACACCTTGCTTGGTGTCTTGGTCGTCATGGCTGCCATCAGCTTCGTGTCCTCGGCCCTCTTCCAAGATATTCGGTATCCGGACTTGATCGCCCTCATCGATGCCACGCGATACACGGACTCTTCGCAGTCGCAGTTGGCAGAAAATTCCGAAGGCAAGGTCATCATCACCAACGATTCGGATCGTTTCGAACTCAGTCGTCTTCGAGATGTCGAAGTGGACGAAAAAACCGTTCGCGGTAAAGTCACCGTGGCCAAGATCGTCGATGGTCGCCCAACCAACCCGCAGCAACGCGAGTTCCAATCGATCAAAGACAATTCGGAAAGTACGAACACCGAACTGAAGGAAAAGCTGAGCGCCGCAAACATCGCTTGGCGAAATTCTCCCGGCCAGAGCATGCTGGCTCAGTTCTTTTGGTTCTTTTTCCTCCCCATCTTTTTGGTCAGCGCGATCTTTCTTTTTGTCATGCGACGTATGGGGGGCATCGGTTCGCCCATGCAGTTCGGTCGTTCGCGGGGCAAGCTCTACGCCCAAGAGGATATTGGAGTCACTTTCAACGACGTCGCGGGGATCGATGAAGCGGTCGAAGAAGTTCGCGAAATCGTCGACTTTCTTCGTAAGCCAGAGAAGTACCAACGGTTGGGTGGTCGCATCCCGCGGGGCGTGCTCCTCGTTGGACCGCCAGGAACGGGAAAAACACTTCTCGCCAAAGCCATTGCCGGAGAAGCAGGTGTTCCCTTCTTCTCCCTTTCGGGTTCCGACTTTGTGGAAATGTTTGTCGGGGTGGGTGCGGCCCGCGTCCGAGATATGTTCCAACAAGCAGTTGCAAAATCACCCTGCATCATTTTCATCGACGAGCTCGATGCACTCGGAAAGAGCCGAGCAGGAAATGTTGTCGGTTCGCATGATGAACGGGAGCAGACATTGAATGCGCTTCTGGTGGAGATGGATGGCTTCGATGCCAACTCGGGTGTGATCGTCATGGCCGCGACCAATCGTCCCGAAACGCTCGACCCGGCCCTCTTGCGCGCAGGACGATTCGATCGCCATGTCCTCGTCGATCGGCCTGACAAACAAGGTCGAGAAGACATCCTCAAAGTCCACGTCAAGAACGTCAAGCTCGCTTCGGATGTGGAACTCAAACAGATCGCCGCCATTACTCCTGGATTCGTCGGGGCCGACCTGGCAAACCTCGTCAATGAAGCCGCCCTATTGGCTGCACGTAAAGAGAAGAACACCGTTGGACAAGAAGAGTTCAATGACGCCGTCGAACGGGCTGCCGCCGGCCTCGAAAAGAAGAAGCGGCTGATGAACGAAGAAGAGAAGTTGCGCGTTGCCTACCACGAAGCCGGCCATGCCTTGGTCGCCTATTCATTGCCAAATACCGACCCGGTCCACAAGGTCTCCATCATTCCGCGCGGGGTGGCTGCTCTCGGGTATACCATGCAGCGTCCTGAAGCGGATAGATATCTTGTTACCCAACCCGAACTCGAAGCCCAAATGCAAGTACTTCTAGCGGGGACCCTCACCGAAGAGATCGTCTTCCGGGATATCAGTTCGGGAGCGCAAAACGACCTGCAACGCGCGACCGACATCGCGCGAGCCATGGTGATGGAGTACGGAATGAGCCGCATGGGGCGAGTGAATTATCGGGAAGGGAATCGCTCTCCGTTTTTGGCAACCTCCGGCGGAGGAGATCCGTTCGGTCGCGATTATTCCGAGCAAACCGCTCGTGAGATTGATCAGGAAGTGAAACGATTGATCGATGAATCGTCGATGAAAGCGCGCGGTATCTTGACCGAAAGACGTGCAGCCTTGGAAGCGGTCGCTCAACGGCTGATGGAAGTCGAAGTGGTCGACGCTGAGGATCTCAAACGAATCGTCGACTCTACGATTGGAGGCCCTCGCGTCGTACCGGGAACCAGTTCCTCACCGACCGTTGAACCTCCCCCCGAATCGATACCCGTCAACGGCGTGGCCGACTCGGGGACTTAAATGTCCCCGACGGAGTGGGCCCTGGCTTGGGAACGACAAATCATTTTGGAGATCGTTCGCGATGCGGAACCACTGCAGGAAATATCGATACTGCTCGAACGATTGAACGAGCGCGAGATACGAAATTTTCGACCGGCGTTTCCGGATCCTGAGCGCATCGCAGCCGATGCAGTGATGCGATCGGTTGCTGCAGGTGAATCGAATACTGACCCGAAAGACTTACCGAGATTGACAATCGATCTCGCGTCCACCCTCGAGGCAGAACTTTCAAGGTCATGCGAGCTCTTGATTAACCGTGGTGCAGCCGCTCTAGCCGAGCATCTGGAGTCGTTGATTGAGCCGGAGCTGCTTTACCAATCGCCAAGCGGTGAATTCGTGGAGTCATGCACCCGCACAGAGTATTGGGGGATGTGGTATCCAGGGCTCCTAAACGACGAGCAGACGATGCAGGAATTGGTCGATTCGCTGCCAGGTTTGGACGAGGGATCGATCCCGAAGGAAGTTCAAGCTGCCGAAGATCCATCGAGTTCAACCGCACTGCCCGGCGCCGTTTCGCTCGCTTGGCACGATGCAATGCATGGGTTGCTGGGACGCGGGTTGCTCGATCAAGATGAAGCCTTCGTGGTCGGTTTTGCCATGGGGAACGCATCTTCTTTTCGCGGTGAAGATGCGGTGAAACTGAGGCGAATGTTTGCGGAGTCCTACCCAGAACCCTTCCGGGTGCATGGCCAAAAACTCATGGCATTCGATCTAGGGATCGAAGCGGGCAGAGTCGTTGGAGAACGTGATATCGCCGATCGGGAAGAGAGCATTCCCTACCACGCAACTCTGGAGGAATGGCGTAACCGATTAGGGATATCCAAGCAGGTTCTTTACGATTTCTATGCTCAGGAGCGATCGCTCCTCCCAAAAACCCTGGAAAGTGCGAGATTACCGAGAAAACCTTGAGGCGATGAAGCGCCATTTGCTGTCGCCGAATGTGGGTCTTTTCGACTATATTTAGCCCGGCGAACAGGGTCGTTCGCTGTCCTTTGGTGGTGCCGTTCGCCCGATCGATGCGGGAATGCAGTCCATGATCGGATGTTCCGTGGCACTTACCTTCATGGCTCGCTGTGCGCTCTCCTAAAGAAATCTATATAAACTCCAAGCTCTACGCTCGAGAATTCCGTTGGCGCAGTTGGGCGCATCTTTGGGTCGCCCTGGGACTCCTGTCCGCGGCAATCGCTCTGATTTGCTCCCCGATTCCCTGGATGGTCAAACCGCTGGCAAGTGTCTTGGTGGGACTGCTCATCGTTCGCATCTTCATCATGTACCATGACTATCATCACGGTGCGATCCTCAAGAAATCGGTCCTAGCCCGCTGCATCTTTACCGTTTACGGATGGCTGACGATGAGCCCTTCCAGCGTCTGGTGTGGATCCCACGACCATCACCACCGACACAATTGCAAAGGGACGGGTGCGAATCCAGGTTCGTTTCGATTGATGACTTGCGATGAATATCGTAAAGCCTCAGCCTCAAAGCGGCTTCTTTATTGGGTGTCCCGCCACTGGCTTACGATTGGACTCGGTTATATCACGGTGTTCATGATCGGCATGTGCGTCGTTCCCTTGTTCAATCAACCGAGGCGTCACTGGGATGGTGGGGCTGCCTTGGTCCTCCACGCAATTCTACTCGCGTCGATCGGTTGGTGGAGCGTCTCTCATGCTATTCTTTTGGTGGTGCTCCCCCTCTTAATCGCATGCGGGCTCGGATCCTATCTCTTCTACGCTCAGCATAATTTCCCGGATTGCAAGTTGCAGGATCGGAAGGATTGGACGCATTCGAACGCTGCGTTGCTCTCGTCTTCTTACATTCGAATGAACCCTTGGATGCAATGGTTCACAGGCAATGTAGGATTCCATCATGTGCATCATTTGAATGCCAAGATCCCGTTTTACCGGCTTCAGGAAGCAATGCAAGGCATCGCGGAGTTCCAGTCGCCAGGAACCACGACATTGCATCCGGTGGATATCGTCTCCTGTTTGCAGCTCAACCTGTGGGACCCTGAAAAAGGCCGACTGGTTTCGTATCAAGAGGCGCTGACTACGGAACAGTTGAATACCGTGACGTCGCGAGTTGAAAACGTTCCATCAAGTGCGATGGATGCGTAACCCTTTTTTTTTGTTGACGAAACCTATTGGGCCAGCAACCGAGCGCCCAGGTTTTGCTCGCACGCGGCTAACACGTTCGCGACAACAGAATCCGCTTGTTGGCTTCTTAGCGTCTCTCGATCGCTTTGCAGCACGAGTCCCAAGAGCACCCGCTTCTTGCCCTCACCATCTTTCTGTGGATCGCGATAGATCTCTTGGAATTGGATGTCGACGCATAACGGGCCAGCCGATGAAGCGATGACGTCCCGGAGGGATTTCCACTTCAAGGACTCATCGACGACCAAATTCAAATCGCGATGGATGGCAGGATAGGGGACCACGCCTTGAACTCGGGGAACCAATCGAGCATGCTTCAGCAACACGTCCAGATTCATCTCACCTAGGGCGGCAGCCCCTTCGAGTTTGATCGATTGAGAGACTGATTTCGAAAGTGCACCGACCCATGCCAACATGTGGCCACCAGCACTCCATGCGATGCCTGAACCCGGTTCGAGGAAATCCCACGAGACTTCGTCCTCCGTCCACTGCAACTCCGTTGGGATAATACCCCAACTGCGGTGAAGGATCTCCTCCAATACTCCTCGGACCAACCGGACATCGCTTTCAGCGATCATCCCCAGATGCACGTGCTCGAAAGGCAACGCGTTGCCATGAGGCAGATACACGTTCGCAATTTCAAACAGTCGTACATCTCGATTGGACTGCGACTGGTTATGCAGTCGAGCCGCGATCAAACTCGGAATCAACGATCGACGCAAAACACTGGCTCCTTCGAGAAGGGGCGTCATCGTGGTCAGTGCTTCTTCGCCAGACCAAGGGGAGATGCGATCGACTTGGGATTTCCCGATCAAGCTTGGAGTCAGCGACTCATCGAATCCGGCCGCACATGCGATCTGTCGGACGGTACCTAGAACGTGATCCTTGGGACGCCGCATGGAAGCAACCATCGGCACCATGGCGTTCTCAGGAATCCGATCGTAACCATAGATCCTAGCGATCTCTTCGATCAAGTCGACTTCGCGGGTCAGGTCTTGGCGGAAGGTAGGAGGAGTGACGCGGACCATCTCGGCTTGGCCGCTAGAGGAAGCTTCGCTTTCCTCGACGTGGCATCCCAATCGTTCGAGAATCAATCGGCTCGTATCCCAAGGGACTTCAATACCCAACACTCGCGTCACTTGGGATGCTCGAAGGGTGCACGGCGCCATTCGATGCACTGTCGGATCCGAATCAGCGATGCCATCGAGCAATTCGCCGCCGGCACTTTGAAGGATGAGTTCGCAACATCGGCGCGAGGCCCAATCCACCTGGTTAGGATCTATCTTGCGCTCAAACCGATGGGAAGAAGGAGAGTGAAGTTTCAGCTTCCGCGAGGCTCTGCGAATTGACATGGGAACGAAGGATGCGGACTCGATCAGCAGATCACGGGTCGAGTCGGAGACTTCACTGTCGACACCTCCCATGACCCCACCCAAAGCGAGAGCTCGTTCGGCATCAGCGATGACCACCATTCCCGAATCAAGAACGTAAGTTCGGTGATCGATGGCAACAAAGTTTTCCTTATCGAAGGCAGGCCGGACAATGATCTTGCCACCACGAATCTGCGCCAAGTCAAAGGCATGCAGAGGTTGCCCGCACTCCATCATGACATAATTGGTCGCATCCACCACATTGTTGATCGGCTTGATTCCAATAGCGCGAAGTCGTTTGGCCATCCATTCAGGACTCGGTCCGATTCGGACACCTCGAAGGACGCGGGCCGTGTAGCGAGGACATGCACCGACGAATCGGTTCTCTACTTGCAATAGAGTTCGGACATGAGTCGCTCCGGTCAACGGTTGCGGGTCTGGGACAAGCAAAGGGCGCTCGCACAACACCGACGCTTCGCGTGCCACGCCGATGTGACCGAGGCAGTCTGCACGGTTGCTGGTCACCTCCAAATCAATGACCGCATCTCCTTCGATCCATTCGGTGCTCTCGTGGTTCAATCCCGACATCGCCCAAAGCGATGCCATGGCATCGACCGATCGATCGATCTTGACGTAATCTGCCAGCCAGTCCCAGGATACCAACATGTCTCAACTCGCCTTGGTTAGGTAGCGAACTGGCGCAGGAATCGAACATCGCTGCGATATAGATCGCGGATATCGGTGATACCAAATCTCCGCATGCACAATCGTTCGACTCCCAAGCCGAATGCGAATCCTGACCAGCGTTCAGGGTCGATGTTCACCGCTCGAAACACGTTGGGGTCGACCATGCCAGCCCCACCAAACTCGATCCACTGATCGTTCCACAGGTAATCCACTTCGACGCTGGGCTCAGTGAACGGGAAGAACGAGGGGCGGAAACGAACTTTGACATCGCCACCGAGATAACTGGTCGCGAACAGCTTGAGAACGCTTTTCAATTGCGCCATGGTGACATGTTCGTCCACCCAAAGTCCTTCCATCTGATGAAACATCGGGAAGTGCGTCGCGTCGGGAGCATCGGGGCGATAGACCCTTCCTAGAGAAATGATCCGCATCGGAAGTGGTTCGGTCTCCATGACCCGGATTTGTACCGTGCTGGTTTGGCTTCGGAGCAAACGCTG
>JALOQW010000446.1 GCA_025459275.1 Pirellula sp. | reverse complement strand
AGCGATAAACGTCAACTGCTTGTTCAAACCCGGACCTTCCTCGCAGGTGTCGACCTCGAAAGCGGTTCCCCTCTCTGGAAGTACGAGGTGGCTGCGTTTCGTGGCATGAACATTCTCACCCCGACGATATGGGACAATGGAGTCTTCACAAGCAGTTACGGAGGACGGTCACTGCTGCTGGACATAGCAAACGGGAATACGGAAACCCGATGGGAAAACAAACTCGAAGGCTACATGTCCTCGCCCATCGTGATCGATCACTACGTCTACATGCATCTCAGAAACAAGCGGTTTGCGTGCATCGACATGTCGACAGGCAAGGAAGCTTGGATCACACGTCCGTATGGAGAATATTGGAGCATGGTCTCCAACGGAGAGAAGATCCTAGCCTTGGATCAAACCGGTAAGCTTCGCTTGATTGCCCATGATCCAAAAGAATTTCAGTTGCTTGACGAACGCAAAGTGAGCGATGAAGAAGCATGGGCACACGTTGCGGTTGCCGGTTCCAACGTGGTGATTCGAACTCAAAAGTCGTTGCAGATGTATGAGTGGACGAAGCCCTAAAAGACTTCAATCGACTTTACCGCTCCATGTCCTTGTGAGGTCGCGTTTCCGAGACATCGCCATGCGGCGTCCATGAGATGCTGCATGCGAAACGATTTTGCAGGAGCATGCACCGAAGCAATACCTGCGTTGAGTGGGGCTGGACGGTTTTCAGCCAAGCACTTGGTCGCAACCAGGACCCTTTGCATCTTGTCAAAGGCTTCTCGGACGTGTTGCGATAACTCCGTGCGATCTTGATCCCGATAGAGCACACCGATATCGCCTGTGTCCGTTACAAAGCCACGAGGGTGCGATGCATCCAATGCGGCACCCAAGCACTTCAACCAGACAGTTTGCCACCAAGCAATAGCATCTTGCGACTTCGGATGCGCAACGACATCCCCAACAAAACGCACCGAAAGGAGTGACAATGTTCCTTGTTCGGAGCGTACATCTTCGAGCCAACGATCGAAAGTATTGCCAAGCTGACCGTCGCTCGCAGATCGGATCTCGATCAACTTCGGGGAATCGGTTTGTT
This sequence comes from Pirellula sp., assembly GCA_025459275.1. Taxonomy (GTDB): domain Bacteria; phylum Planctomycetota; class Planctomycetia; order Pirellulales; family Pirellulaceae; genus JBKCUI01. The sequence goes on along the minus strand of JALOQW010000446.1, from coordinate 2,917 downwards.
CCGTCTGAACCAAATGTCCATAAATCGACTTCCAGTGCGAGATCAGTTGATCCCATGGCCGCACGATGACGGGCAGACCGACGGGAACCATCAACGCCGTCTTGGCTTGACTCCATTGCCAGGCCAGCGACCACCAATGAAGATGATCTCGCTCCAGCAATGGCCGAGGGATTGCAGTTTGCGATGACGCCTCTCCCCTGTTGCGGGCCCAACGCTCCCTCATCGAATGGCTCATTGTGTGAAGATCGACCTTAAGCCCGCGATGAATCCATTGCCCTAGGTCCTCTTGGCCTCGCACCCGATGCTTCATCCATTCCTGGAACCCAACGTGTTCCAACGCGCGATTCAATTCGAGCATCCCGATCATCTCTAGAAGGAGTTGCTGGGTTTGCGATGCCGCAGTCCGCTGGGCTTCGGTCTGTTCCTCCGGTGCCATGGCCGATGCCAGATACAGCGGCATGAGCGGCTTAAGTAAGCAGGTCTCGCGAATCGGCGATTCCCATTCCTTGGTCTGTTCCGCAGACCATGCCAAAACGCTTCCAAGGCTATTCTCATCCAAACCGCCAGGAACCACGAGCTGATTCAGTTCGCGATGCAGCGCATCCCAATGTTCGCGCGGCATGTCGAGTTCCTCCCCACGGGATCGATCGCCGTCCGAGTCACATCTCGCCAACCGATCCAGAGGAGTTGAGTCTGTCAGCTTGCGCGCGATCGATCGTCCAAGCCATAGGGAGCGGTCGTCGATCGACCTCGATGCTTGGACGACCGGAGGTAGAACGACCGGGCTGGTCCCCTCCGAAGCAAAGTTGACGACGCTGGAAAGGCTTGGTGGGGTTGCGTGCATTTTGCCGGTTCTACCTACGAAGATTGCCTGCTATTCGCTGGAAACGTAGGTCGCAAAACACAACCTAGCCGGGGGAACTGAAAAAGCGGAGGCAATTCGTTGGGCTTTCCGTGCGTCGGCCGTTAATTCGCCGCGAATCGCTTGACGGTCGAAAGGCACTGCGGTATCCTTCGAATTGCAAACTTTAATAGAGGAGCTTCGAGAATTAACGCAACTAATAAAAAAGCGGTGAGTCAAGCGGTCCATGTTCGGTCTCTCAAGGTTTTTTACGATGTGGTACGGAAACGGAGTTTCTCGCATGCGGCCGTAGAACATGGAATGACGCAGAGCGCCGCCAGCCAGAGCGTGCAGCACCTGGAAGAGTTTCTAGGCGTGAAGTTGATCGATCGGACCAAACGTCCCTTTATTCTGACGGCCGAGGGACAGAAGTTTTATGACGGCTTGGGAGGGATCTTGCGCCAGTTCGACGCTTTGGTGGATGAGGTCCGGTTGGGGAGTCTTCCGACGTCGGGAGTGACTGGACATGTCGTGGTGGCCTCCATTTATTCGATGGGCTTGAGTTACTTGCCTACTTTGGAAGAAGAGTTCTTGCGGCAATACTCGGGGGCTTCCCTCACTTATCAGCTCGCCCACCCACACGAAGTGTACCGAATGGTGGAGCAAGGAACGGTGGACTTCGGCATGGTGAGTTATCCGGAAACGACGCATTCGATCCAGTCGACGAAGTGGCGAGACGAGCCGATGGTGTTGGTGGCTTCGCCGCGGCATCGGCTGTCGACTCTCAGTGATCGGATCAAGCCGAGCGACTTGTCTCAAGTGGGCTTGGTCGCCTTTGCGTCGAACTTACGGATTAGGCACGAGATCGATAAAGAGCTCCGTAGTCTGGGAGTCACCATGAGGATTGTTGTGGAGCTGGACAATATCGATTCTGTGAAGCACGCAGCGATCGTCAACAGCGGTGTTGCTATCCTTCCAAAGCTGACTGTCCAAACGGAGCTGGCTGCAGGCTCGCTCCGAATGATCGATTGCGAGGGGCTGGAACTGACCCGTCCCTTGGGGATCATTCAACGCCGTGATGTGTCGATGACCCGAGCCGCTCGCGCCTTCATGGAAATGGTCATGAAGCATCGGGTGTGGGAAGGGGATCTGGCTCGCTTTTCGAGTCGCGAGGCAGGTCACGATGGTGACGTGACCAATGTCCAGACTGTGTCTACGGAACCTAACTTACCGTCAGTTGATGTCACGGCTCGGACGCTGGCAACCTAAGTCTGTTGAAGGGGTTGCTCCCCTGTCCTCCATAAAGATACGCGCACAACCTTTTTGACGAACTGTTCGTCCCAGGGAGAGAATCGATTCCATGAGTGTCCCTTACGGATTTCCAGAGAAGCAAGGACTGTACGATCCCGAGCTCGAGAAAGATTCGTGTGGCGTCGGCTTTGTCGCGCATGTCAAAGGCCAAGCCAGCCATCAAATCGTGGTGGATGCGGACACGATTCTCAAGAACATGGATCACCGAGGCGCTTGTGGTTGCGAACAGAACACAGGGGACGGTGCAGGGATCCTGGTCGGTTTGCCAGACAAATTCTTGCGTCGAGTCGCATTGGAGTCGTTCGGTTGTGAGCTTCCTGCCAAAGGCTTGTATGCCGTCGGCAATATCTTCTTGCCCAAGGATCGAGCGGAGCGAGACTACTGCCGGCGCGAAATGGATCACTTGATTGCCGCCGAAGGCCAAACATTGATCGGTTGGCGCGATGTGCCACAGAATACCGACGCAGCGGATATCGGACCCACAGCCCGATTGGCGGAGCCATGGATCGAACAAGTCTTCATCCAAGCTGCACCAGGTATCGACTCAGAGGAGTTTGAGCGCAAGCTCTACATGATTCGCAAACAAGCCAGCCATCGCTTGCGCGGCGATTCGAGCCTCGAACAAGCATCGCTCTTCTACGTCTGTTCGTTGTCGACCAAGACTTTGATCTACAAAGGGATGCTCACGCCGGCCCAGGTGGTCCCTTACTATTCGGACCTGTCGGCTCCCGATTTTGAAACGCATTTGGCGATGGTCCATTCGCG
>JALOQW010000445.1 GCA_025459275.1 Pirellula sp. | reverse complement strand
CCTCAAACAGTTATGACAACGCAATTCTGTCTCGATGTTGTATCAGGGCAGTCACCCCTTACCCCCAGCCTCCGCCTCGGCGGACTTGCAGCCTCCCGCAAGGGGAGAGTGCAGTGACAAGAGTGAGTATTGGCGCGTTGTGGCTCGTGAGCCGTGCGTTTGGTGCACGGCTAGCCCTGCATGGCGTCTTTCACGCGGAGGACGATCTGCTCAGCGGTGATTTTGAAGTGCTTGTAGAGTTGGTCTGCCGGTGCCGACGCTCCGAAGGTGCTCATGCCGATGAAGATCCCGTCGAGGCCGATGTACTTGTCCCAGCCTTGACGAATGCCCGCTTCGCAGGCGACGCGGAGAGTTACATCGGGGAGTAGCACAGAATCACGGTACTCTTTCGATTGCTCATCGAAGAGTTCGAAGCATGGCATGCTGACCACACGCGCATGAATGCCTTCAGCAGCGAGGGTTTCCTGAGCTTTCAGGCAGAGTGCGACTTCGGTTCCCGTTCCCATCAAGATCACATCCGGATGCCCCTTGCTATCGCACAAGACGTAGCCACCACGCAGCGTTCCTTCGGTGCTCTCGACCTTGAGCGGATCAAACGTCGGAGTGTTTTGCCGAGACAATACCATGGCCACGGGATGCTTTTGGATTTGCATCGTCGCTCGATACGCGTGGAGAACTTCATTCGCATCGGCCGGACGGAATACATAAAGGCCCGGGATGGCTCGACATGCAGCCAGATGTTCGATCGGCTGGTGCGTAGGACCATCTTCTCCTAGCCCGATCGAATCGTGCGTTAGAACATACAAGACCGGTTGATGCATGATGCTGCTCAACCGCATGGCTGGCCGCATGTAATCGGTGAAGACGAAGAAGGTCGCGCCGTAAGGACGCAGACCGCTCAGGCTCATCCCATTCAGCACCGACCCCATACCATGCTCGCGGATACCAAAATGCATATTTCGGCCCGCGTAATGGTGGGATGAGAAACCGGCTTCACCATCGATCAGTGTCATCGTGGAGGGAGCCAAGTCTGCGGAGCCACCGATCAAGTGTGGAATATGGGGTGCAAGCATGTTAAGGACCTTGCCACTGCTGACGCGTGTCGCCATGCCCTTGGCATCCGCAGGAAACGGCTTCAACCCAGCATCCCAACCGGCCGGGAGTTTTCGATCCAAGATCGCCTGAATCTCGGTGGCTTCCTTCGGATACTCCTTGGCATAAGCAGCGAAGCGATCTTGCCACGCGTGGCTAGCGGCTTTGCCCCGCGCGCCGAGGGATTGCTGAAAGTGTTCACGAACTCCTGCCGGGATGAAGAACTTCTCGTTCTCAGGCCAGTCGTAGTTCTTTTTGGTTAATTTGATTTCTTCTTCTCCCAACGGTGCACCGTGGGCGCCGTGAGTGTTCGCTTTATTGGGTGAGCCGAATCCGATTACGGAATTGACAATAATCAATGTCGGTTTATCGCTGGTCGCGCGAAACTCATCGAACGCACTTTGCAAGCTCACCAGATCGTTGGCATCGGTGACGTGGATCGTGTGCCAACCTAGACCGCGGAAACGCTGCGCCACTCCTTCGCTGAAGGCCAGATCTGTATGCCCTTCGATCGTGATACCGTTGTCGTCGTAGATCCAACACAGGTTCGAGAGTTTCAAGTGGCCTGCAATGGATGCCGCTTCGGATGCCACACCTTCCATCAAGTCGCCATCGCTGCATAAAGCAAAGACGTTGTATCCAAAGAGTTCATAACCAGGACGGTTGAATTTGGCAGCCAGAAACTTGGAGGCGATCGCCATTCCAACGGAGTTGCCGACCCCTTGCCCTAGCGGGCCCGTGGTGGTCTCAATCCCTGCGGCATAGCCGTATTCGGGGTGACCCGCACAAGGACTGTGGAGTTGCCGGAACTTCTTCAAATCATCCAGGGTCAAGGATTCGCGATCGGTCACCTTGCCGTGAGCATCCACACCTCGAATCCCTGCCAAGTGGATCATCGAATAGATCAGCATCGACGCGTGACCGCACGAAAGGACAAAACGATCGCGGTTCGGCCAAAGGGGGTTCTCTGGATCGTACCGAAGAACTTCCGTCCACAATTGGTAAGTCACTGGTGCCAAGGCCATGGGGGTGCCAGGGTGTCCGCTATTGGCGGCTTGCACACCATCCATGCTTAACGTGCGAATCGTATTGATAGCCAACTGACGAATGGAAGCGGCAGGTGCGCTCATGGGTGATCCAATGAAAACGGGGAAAAGGGGAAGTTCACGAACGTAAACTCCCGGAGAATAACGCTTTCGACAGACCGTGGCAATCCACGGTCCGCACGGTCACTTCAAAGGAGGCATCGTCGAGGCGGCTGGACACGTTTCCGCCAAGTTTCCGGGTACCGGAGCATCGACCTCCTTCAAGGCCCACTTAATGCCCCCCATCAGAATCGACTCGAAGAGAGGGTTGGTCCAAACATCTTCACGATGGCCCATGGAAGTGTAGAAAACACGACCTTGCCCTTCTTTGCGAGCCCAGGTGGCGGGGTACGGGGGACGCTTGTAGTCATCATCTACCATCCCCTCGGTTTCCTGGACGAGAATCACATGCATATCCGGTGCAAAGTTTTTCAGGCTGTACCATTCCTCGTTCAGCGAGAATTCCGAGCCTGCGTTTCCTAAACCGGGAAACTCGGGACTGGTCACTCGCATCTTGGCGACCTGTTGACGACCGTGTCGGATGAATTCGCCACCGAGCATGGCAATGTACGGGTCTGGTTTGTCTTGGGACTGCAAGCGATTTCCAGGGGTATGAAAGGTGTCCGAGGCGCAATGGCTCCCGATGAAGCCCTTGCCGTTCCGAATCGCAGCCAAGAGATTTTCTTTTCCTTGAGGACTCATCGGAGGATGTTTGTCATTTCCCGCCTGCGTGAGATCCTCGGTTGTGTAAAAAAAGAAAGCGTCGTAATTCTTGTAGTCCTCATCGAACACGGTTCCGTCTTTCGTACAGGTAACTTCGATACCGTGCTTCTTGCCAAGATCGATCATGATCCGTTCGGCGAAGGCCAGTTCTCCATCCTTTCGGCGAACCACATCATGCTCAAAGCCGGCGCTCTTGGTGTAGAAAAGGAGTTTCTTCTTCGGCTGAGTTTCTTCCACCCGTCCCGCAGCCCACACAACCCCCTGGATAAGTGTCTTCAGAAAAACGGGATCCGAGAACGTGTCGTTCGAATGACCATAAGTCGTTCCGAAGACGCGAGCCTTGCCGTACCGATTGGTCCAGAACACAGGCTGAACATCACCTGTCTTCTCGCTAGCCGTAGAGGCCAACACGGTCGTATTCGGCCAGACCTTTTCGACGATGTACAGTTCGTCCATCGGCGTTTTGTAGTCCGATGGAAACCCCTTCATGATGGGATGATCGGCCTTCTCCAGTTTTACTGGATACTTGCTCTGGTGTTCATGATGTCGGCTGGTCACCCCCAAGAACTCGCGCCAATCATCGATCTTGGCCGAGCGGTACGTGTGCATCGCACAATGAATGACGACGGCGTTGACGCCATTGGCGTGAGGGGTGGTGATGCGACGGATGTAATCGGGATCGTCTGTGTCTGCAAAGCATTCGTTGTGGATGACCACATCGTAGCCTGCGGCCCAATCCGCCTTGTCATACAGACCGATCTCAGCGCGTGTCCCTTTGCCACCTTCGTTGACGACGGTCCATTCGATCGCGACACCTTGCTCCTTGGCGGCAAGCTGCATGGCTTTCGTTTGGAATTCGTAATCGTGGCAGCATCCGCCAGTGACCACGAGGACGCGAAGGGGGCTGGAATCGTCGGAACTTGCACTTCCGCTCGTGGTTTCCCCTCGCGAAGGGTTTGCGAGGAGTGCGACCATGCAACTCAGCAAAAAGGGAAGCCAATGACGACTTCGGTGCATCGATTGGTTCAATGCTTGATGGGGGGCAAGGTGAGACATGCGAAATATTGCCAGCGGTGAGAGGGAGAGAGGGGGAGGCCGATAGTATAACTCGC
>JALOQW010000090.1 GCA_025459275.1 Pirellula sp. | reverse complement strand
TGCGAGCTACCGCCTGGACCGATGATGGCATCATCATGGCCATCGAGCATCGCGAGCATTTGGTGTTTGGTCTTCAGTTTCACCCAGAGTCGATCTTGACCGAAGGGGGATACGAAATCCTGGCCTCGTTCCTTCGGCATTGCGGTTTAACGACAGGTCCCATACCCGCGCCAGACATCGTCGTCGAATCGCCGGTAGCCTCGGAGCGATAGCATGCCTGAGATCCCCGAAGGTATCCATCGCTGTCGACTGTTGGTCGACGGCTATAACCTCCTGTTCGATCAAGGATGGGGGCCAGCGAGACATAGCGACCATAAGGCATTGCAGCGCGGACGCGAGCTGTTGATCACACGTTTGGCGGATCGAATTCCCGTGGACTTGCGAGCGGCGGTTTGGATTGTCTTTGATGCCTTGGACGCACCGAAGCACTTGCCAAGCCGTCTTGTCATGCAAGGCATGAACGTCGTTTTCTCGCGCGATTGGTTGAGTGCCGATGAAATGATCCAGCAGATTCTCAGTTTCCACTCCAGCCCTAAAGCCATGATGGTGATTTCATCCGATCATGCCGTCCAGCGCAAAGCGAAATCGAGGTCAGCAAGATTCTCAGATAGCGATCGATGGGAGGAAGCGATCGCCTTGGCATTCCCGATGGATTCCCCTCAACACGATGGTCCAGGAAAGGCTTCGGAGGACAAAAGTTCCGAACATCGCGATCGTCCCATCAGTCATGACGAACGGGATGAATGGCTCAAACGCTTCGGATTTTGATGAAAATCGCGCCATTGTGCAATCGTTTGACTATGGAGTAAACATCGTTGTAGCAAGGTCTGTAGTCTTGGCTATGCTAAGATCAAAAGCCATCCTGTTTGGGAACAGATAGGTGTAAGAAATTCGAGCATGGGAGTTCTCAATGACAACGTCGATACCGATCGAGCAAGTGCAGGGCATGCTTCGGGAACTCGTACGCCAGTTGTCACCGGGGGACGAGATTCTCATTATGGAAAACGATCGCGCGGTTGCGAAGTTGGTCTATGAAGGTACGCGTGAAACAGCGAGGCCCAAGCCAGGCCTCGGCAAGGGAAGTATCAAGTACATGTCGCCGGATTTTGACGAGCCGCTCGATGAGATGAAAGAGTACATGCAATGAAACTATTGCTCGATACCCATGCATTTCTTTGGTTGATCGACGGGAATCCGAAACTTGGCAGTCGAGCAAGCGCGGCGATCAATGACATGCAGAATGTGCTCTACTTGAGTGTCGTATCCATTTGGGAGTTGGCAATCAAGACCAGTCTCGCGAATCCCCAACTTCAGCTAGTAGAGCCGCTAGGAGAATTCGTGGAGCGGTGGACTCAAACTTATGGAATCTCGATACTACCGATTGAACAGTGGCACGCGCTGTATATCATCAACCTGCCAGATCATCACCGAGATCCCTTTGATCGGTTACTTGTAGCCCAAGCTGAGGTAGAGAGCATGACCTTATTGACTGGCGACTCAAAGCTCATGGGCTATTCCGTTCCAATCATATGGTAATCGGCTTTCATAATGGAATGGCTTACGGTTGCTGTAGGCGATTGGAGAAATCGATCTCGTAGGTGTCGCGCAATGGTGTGTCCGGATGGTAATTCACCTTAAGTCGTTTTGGCTTGAGGATTCCAACCCCTCGGGCGGCATCAAACGTGTAATCCAAGGGAACGCCTTGGGCGTTCGTCCAATCGCGAGCCTGCAACAGACTGGATGGGATATCCGTCAGCGACTTCGGCGCATCGTTTTGTTGCAACGCCATGAGGGTCAACGCCATGCGAACCAGCGCGGATTGGTGGTAATCCTGATCCAGGAACCGAAAATCGTTTACCCATCCATCGTTCCCTAGCCTGGCGCGACTCAGGATTCGAGTTGGAAGCGCTTCGGCCCCTTCGAGAAAGCTAGACTTCTCCCCTTTCAAAACCAGCTCGGAAATCAGCCTAGCGGCCGATACCTGATCGACCGAAGCCGATCGCCCTGGCCCATCCGACGCACCCCCATCCGACCCACGTCGTAACCGCTCGATCCATTTGCGTAGTTGGGTTTCGTCCAACATCTCCGCGTCGAGCGCCAAATGCAGAGCGCTGGCCAGAACGCTGCTTCGCACGCCCGACAAATATTGAGGGCCAACTCCAGGGAGCCAGAATTTGTTTTGCAGTGCCTTGAGTGAGTTCAATGCCACAATCAATCGCGCGGTATCCTTGCGATGCACAGCATCCGCGCATTCGAGAAACACGAGATGGCAAACGCCGCCAAGGGATTGGTGATCGTTCAGGGGGGTGGCATCGCCTCGGTCTTCCATGGGGATGTAAACCAGCGAATCGTCGTTGCATAGCGTATGAACACGCTCCAACAAGGGTCGGACAGTCTCAAGAAATCGAGAGAGCTCGTCTGGGTAGACGGACCAAGCGAAAAGACTGTTGCTGGAATGAGCAGCTTCTCCGGGTTTCCGATATTCCCAGTCGAGAGGATCGTCCGAAGGCTTTATGAACAACGTTTCCAATTGGCTCTTTAGATACGGGCCGGAAACTTCGTTGAGAACGCGTCCCCAGGCCTCGGTGTCTCGCTTGGAAGTGTTGCTGTCGAGCCACGACTGAAGCGAGCCAGGGCGATCCGACGTGCCTGTTGGTGATGTAGCCGAAGTATCAGCCAGGATCGTTTGCAGTTGCTCGCGTGCGATCAACTCTCGCCACGCGAACGTGCCTACGGAGCAGACAACACCGACGGCGAATATCGACGTTGTAGCGGTCAAACCGATTCCCAATACCTGCCGCTGATGCGACGATTTTGATGGGGCCATGTTCATTCCTTTCCAGTATTGGATGGCAATGCCGATGCCAACGCGGCGGCTTCTTGTTCCCACGCCCCGCGCCAGAGACTCCCGGGTCCCACGCGCCAGCCGTCCGAGGGGACCCAGACGTATTCGGGGGTCACCTCGCCTGCCGAACGATGGAACAATCGATAGGACTTCGCGATTCGCTCTCGCTGCGCTGACGCTTCCTGCCCCGGACTCATCTGCATCAATCGCCACAGGTCCGTGGTTACTCGATCGGCGAGACCTCGATTGCTGTAATAACTAATCAGTGATCCCGAATCGTCTCCAATCAGATAATAACCTCCCAGCGTCGGAACATAGGATGCTCGATGATCGTAGTTCGATGAATGCCATTCATACGCCAAAGATGCTCTTCGGCCTGCATCGCGCTCTTGAGTGTTGCTCAAGAGCTTCACAACATCCTGGTATAGAGTATCACCAAGATCGCTTGCGATCGAAGAGCGCCGCATGTCGCGAAGAAGGGCCAATTCAAGGTTCTCAGAAACATCGACGTTGCGAAGTGTATACGTGTTTCGCAACATTCGGATGGCATGGAGCGTCGATTCCACCAGCCGCCGATACGATTCCCGATTCGCATCGGTCGGTTCGAGATCCAGTCTCTCACGCGAGTCTGCTAACTCGGATAGATAGACTTCCCAACCTTGCCATTGTACGAACATGGTCATATCCGCAAGCAAAGAATCCGCTGCGCTGAACTGTTGTCGCTGCGCTTCGTTGCGGGACAGGATCTCGGGAGCTTGTTTCAGCGTTTCGCTGGTTGAGAACACCACATGCGGCATGAGAGGTTTCTCAAACCTCTTGTTCAATAAGCTCGACTGTGAAGAGAGCTGTTGCCACTCCGATTCAAGCGCGGTCCGAACCTCACTAGGCATCCGAGGCAAGGTCGCGATTCGCCATATTCCGGGCAAAAGTGGTACCAAGCAGGCTACTCCCAGAAAGACTCCATGGCTCACGTAGTAACGGACCCCCAAAGCGCGATCCATCCAGGGTTTGGTTTGCCAAAAGGTTGCCAGCAGAAGAACCACCAACGACAAGCCCAAGGTCCACCAAGGGGCTTCGAAACTATGCATTGCAAAAATCGCGACCATCGACATGCCGAAGGCAAACAGAGGCGCGATGCAGACACACAAGATCGGACTGACGAGGCACTGAGCCAGCCATTGGCTCACGACATATAGTGCGGCTGCAAAGCATAAACTGCGACAGAAATCCCAAAGTAGGAGCTGCGGTTCTCGATCGTCTGGATCCACCGACGTGATGGCTCGAAAACCCATTCTCGCAAAACAGATACCGACCAGGATCAAAAGTGGAACCCACTGACGCGTCCACCAGACTCGACTCGGTGAAACGCCACGATCCGCCAAGAATCGGATGCGATGTTGCAAATTGTCCCCGAAGAACACACTGCAACCCAAAACACACATGCCGATCCAAAGGGTCAAGAGAAGCAACTGTCCAAATGGCCCCATATAGTCCAACCATGGATGGGGTAACGGATCCGCATGTGGCACATCGGCGGTGAAGCCAACGGCCACCAGCATCGTACCGAGCAGCGCGAGCCACAACCCACGGTTCTGAGCCATCATTTGCCATGCAAGGGCATGAAGTGGAATCGCTGGAGACGACAGAGCGCTGGAGGAGACCTGACTCGCTGTCGGACTCCAGGCAATTCGTTGCGTCTCGGAAAGAGGTGCCGCCGCAGGTCCGAGTGTCTTCAGACTTGCTCGCCAACCCAACCAACCTGCAGCAACGGTCGCAACCGTGAAGATGATGGCATAAGCCCAACCTGGTGAATCGGTTCGCGACCAATCTCCCCCACGGATGAATTCTGCTCCTTGGCTCAATGCAAACAGCCCTACGCTGATCGGAATGAGTGCTAATAGGGCGTAAATCGAAGATCGCAGTAGCCATGCCGCAGCCATCCCCGCCAACCCCAAAAAAAGTGAGGTCAACGGAAAGGTGACCAAGGTTGCTGGATTCAATTTCACGTCGGTCCAGAACGGGGATCGGAACCACAAAGAGCGATTCACCATCTGCCACAGGATCCATTGCATCAGGAGGCTCAGGATCCAAACTACCAGAATGCTGCCGAGGGCTACGAGAATTTTGACGCGGCTAATCGTTTGAGGACTGACCGGGAGCGATTGCAACCAGAGGAGCGTTCGCTGGTCCTTTTCATTGCCAACCAATAGGACCCCGATCCCTGTCGCGAAGATCATGGAAACCGCCACGAAGGCCGGCTCGAACAAGATAGCTTTCGATTGCGATAGACTCCCCAAGAGAGAAAACAGATTAAGGATCAATCCAAGCGCAAACACCATCCAGACCAACGGCATCGCTTGACGAATTTCTTTCCAGACCAAGGCGCGCGTTGCAGCGTTCATGTTCATGATCGTTGGGGCTCCATGCTGGACACGCGAGCTTCCGCTGTTTCCTTGCGAGGAGCGAACTTGGAATCTCCCCGCGTGCAGGCGACAAACAGCTCTTCGAGAGTGGCACTTCGAACATCGACGTGCGCGATGCCTGAGGCGGAACGCCATAGTTCCGCTACTTCGTCACCATCTCCTTGAACAACACACTGCACCTGGCGTCCTTCACGGATTTCCGCCAACAGTTTGGCTGGAGAAGAGGGTTCCGGTATCGCGATCAGAGGATCGGTCAGCGAAACTGTCACCATCGAGATCGCTTCCTTCAGTTCACTCAGATTACCGCGTAGATGGACCCGTCCGCGATGGAGGATCGCTACTTGATCGGCGACACGTTCGACTTCGGCGATTTGATGGCTGGATAAGAATACCGTCCGTCCGGTAGCTGCCACCGCGATCATGCTTTCCAGAAACTCGCGGCGAACGATCGGATCCAATCCGGACGTCGGTTCATCCAGGATCAGCAGCTCCGGATCATGAGCTAACGCCAATGACAGCGCGACCTTGGCTCGTTGGCCTTTGCTCAAGTGTTTGATCTTGCGATCGAAGGGAAGTTCGTACGAAGCGATCGAGTCTCGATATCTTTCCAAGTATCCATCGGGATAAAACGACGAGGCAAACCAGCCGATCTCGTTGACGGTCATCCAATCGTATAGCGCGGGCGCATCGCTCACGTAGCCGACGCGTTGCCGCAGTTTGAGCGATTCGTCGCTTCGGGTTGGGTCTAGCCCCAGCACACGGACTTGGCCGGCCGACGGACGCTGGAATCCGGTCAGGATCCGGATCAATGTGGTCTTGCCTGCCCCGTTTTCCCCCAGCAGCGCGAAGACGGTCCCGGGTTCGACGTGCAAATCGATCCCGCGCAACGCATCGCACCCTCGAAAATGCATCTCAAGCCCTTGGATGGAAATAATGTCGCTCATCGGGTCATCCTTTGCATGGGAGAAAGGTTTGGATGGTGCTTAACAAATAGATGCGCCAAAGTTTCTGCCTGTCGATTGTCATAGTGATCCCTCTTCCGAGCTGACGGTGGCGACTTGGCCATCGAGGGATGCGATTTGGTCGAGAACGAGGCGTTTGATTTCTTTGGCTGCCAGGCCGCCGTGCAACGCTTCCGCGATGGCGGACCGAAGTCGATCTTCGAGGATCGTTCGGCGTACAATGCGGCATGTCTCGACGGCCTCCGCCCGGACCGCAAGCCCACGTCCGCGGAGCGAATCGACCACGCCGTCGGATTGCAGTTGCTGAAACGCCTTGGCAATGGTGTTCGGATTGATGGCCAGTTTCATGGCCAGCGTTCGAACGCTAGGTAGCAACTGGCCGGGGACCAAGACCCCATCGGCCACCGCAAACTTCACCTGACGCACGATCTGTTCGTAGATCGCCACGCCATTGGAAGGGTCTATCGAAAAGAACATAACCCACCCCATCTGTAGATGTCCTAGTGTGCTAGTTGCATAGTACAGCAGGCAGCAGCACGAGTCAAGACAGGGGCAGCGATTTTTTGTTGGGCCGTTTCATCGGTATGCACCCACCGCGCGCTGCACACTTCCCGCCCTGAGTCGCAAGCGTCGCAGATCCGGATATTGCATTCGCATAAGAACACACTTTCGAGCCGTTTCAAACTAGCCAGCGGAGAACGACCAGGCTCGGTCGTATGGTCCTTAAGTGGGCCCTCTCAAACTTCACGCCTCAGATTCGGCCAGTGAGCCCGGCCACCGTGGAATGCAGACTGTCCGGGCATTCGGAATGAGTAGAGAATTTAGCACGCAGTGAGTGTGCCAGTGGCGGCTTGTTAGCGTTTGCGGTCGCCGAATCGACTGAGGAAATCCCATTCGATCACTTGCCCCTGCTGAATCGCCTGGCGAACGTGGGTGCAAAGCTCTATATTCTCATCGGTCGCTTTTTCTCCAGCCAGCTCCAATTGTTTCAGCGCTTCCGGCTCCATCTTTGCCGCAGAAAGAGCCAAGCCGAGAACGAAGTGGGAGTACCAATCATGGGTCGGTTCCAAGTCGTACGCGAGCTGAGCTTCCTTAAGGGCTTTCTTGCTTTCTTTGTTGGACTTCTCTAGGCGTGCATAATAGATCAATGCTAGTGATCGTCGCGCCTCGATTTCAAACGGCTTGATCGGAACCAGTGCCTTCCACTCTGCCTCGGCTTCCGAATACTGCTTTCGCGATGCCGCAATACGAGCGCGAATCCAGCGTTCGTAGGGCGATCTGGTTTGCGCAATGCCCGCTGTTTGTAGTGCCTGCTTGGCATCTTTGTCTTTCTTGAGCGAATAGAGGACGAGAGCTTTGACGCAAAGCGCCGTCGGTCCGAGCGTGGTCTCGGCCGCGATAACACGATCGACGGTAGCCAATGCTTGATTCAACATACCGAGCCGCTCCAAGAGCAGAGCTGAAGTGATCGCAGCGGCGAAATCTTCGGGGTCGGAGTTCTTCAAAATCTCCAATCGTGCTTCGATCTCTGCACGCGTGAATTTTCTCTCGGGATCTGAGTGAGGCCAGTAGCGAGCCATGAAGCTCGGCCAGTCTTGTTGCCATTGAACCCATTCTTGCTGCAATGCCATTCCATTCTGAAAACACTCGATTCTTCGCCGAACGATGGCTTGCGACGCTGCATCGAGTTGATTTATTTCCACGCGTCGACTCTGTGTCTCAAGATCCGCCAGCGCTTTCCCGATAACCAAAGCTTGCGTTTGACTCGCCATGCGAGCGGATTCGAATGGCCCTACCGTCTGGCCCGTTCCAGATTGCATGGAAAGTCGTAGCATGCTGTCGATCCGCATGGCTTGGAAGGACGACTGCATCGCGAGAAGTTGTTGGCGAATGGCGTCGCTGTTGATGCGTTGCATGTCCGCTTCTGTGCTTTGAAGGGTGTCCTGCACTTTTGTGTATTCATCGTGGATTCGCTTTCGCTTTTCAAGAAGCTTGTCGTAATCCCGTTGAATCTTCTCCAACGCACTAACGGAAGTGTCTGCGGTCTGCGAGACTTCATCGACAACGTCGGCATCTTGTCCTTGGCAAGCCGACTTCGGCTCGACGCAAACAGAGATTGAAAGGCACAACATAAATAGCAATCCAGGAAGGCCACCGGCGGCGATACGGTCCATTGGCGCGGAGATCATCGTTTCTTTCCATCGATGGATGTCAAACAGCGAACCTCGGTAGCGGCTCGCAGTTATATCACTTGTACGAAAGTGTAGCCCTGGCGGGGGGTAGGTTCAATGTTTCCAAAAGGCTTTCTCCACGAACCCGCTCGCCTACGAGACACGGAACCGGTATCGAATCATCCATTCCAACGTCCAAGGTGGCGGAGTTCCGATACGTCCCCAAAAGGGGGGCGAGTTACATTCTTGGGAAGAATTCGTCGAACAAGTACGTATCGCCTCAAATATGGAATTGCTACATTGGAAGACGAAGCAAAAAGAGCTACGAATCACCAAGGTCTTTGAATTTACCAATTAGTGGAGGTTCATTATGACAGTACTGCGTCGATATGGTTGGGCTCAGCGATTCTTAGTATGCGCGAGCGCGATGGGATGGGTGTTGGCTCCTCTATGTGTGCTATCTTGTTTCGCGTTAGAACCGACGGAGAAGGGGGCCAATGGAAAAGGGCTCACTTATTTGGAGTCTCTCTTGATTGCCGAGTCGCAGGGCAATCCTGTGGATCGATCGAAGGCCTTGGCTCCATCGAAAGAGTTGTCGAAAGATGTGATTTACTGGCAATCGGGTGACCTCGCTCTGAAGGGGACTTGGAAGTCTGTTCTTGAACTCGATCAAGACTCATTGGACACCGATAGTGTCCGTTATCAACGCCTTCGTGGAGATGCACCGCTCGATATCGAAGGTCACCGCAAGATGGCGAAGTGGTGCAAATCCAACGGCCTCGCCTCTCGAGCCGACGCACACTGGTATGGCGTTTTGGACTTCGATGCCTTGGATGCCGAAGCGAGGCAGGAATTGGGGTTCGAACGAGTTGGGGACCGATGGTTTAGCCGTCAGGAAATGTCCATTGCTATTGCAAAATCGAGAGAGACGACTGCAGCGTTGAAGCAGTGGATGCCCAAGGTTCGCGAATGGGTACTGGCGATCGAAGGGAACGATACGAAGAAGCGCTTGAAGGCAATTCAGCAATTGAAACAGGTCAAAGATCCTCGAGTGATCGCAGCGTTGAATGCCGCGATTGGCCAGGTGAGTACCGATGCAGCGATTCACTTCATTCAAGTCATCCGCCGCTTCCAAACACGCGAGGCATGTGTGGCCTTAGCCGGCATTGCCGTCGCAGATCCTTCGTCGGAAATCGGTATCGCTGCCACCGATGCTTTGAAGGCGTATCCGCTCGAGTTTTATGTGCCCGATTTGCTCGATCTCATGTGCACGGAGTATGAACTCAAAAATCAAGTCGTTACGCGAGGCAACGGCGATTTGGTCTTACAGATGGTACAAATGCGAGAGATGAGGAAGCAATATCAAGCGACACAAGTAGACAAGCTATTGACGGTCTATTCCTCAAGGGGCACATCGGCCGATAAAAGCTCCATATCCGCGTATGCCCAGGATCCGAGAACCAACACGCATCGCATACATATAGGAATTCTTACGACGCCCTTGCCCATTAGTAATCCAGTTGCTGCATCGATTGCTTCAGAGGAATCCCAGCGACACGCCGACCAGGCGAAAACGGACATCGATAAATCCAATGAGTCGATCCGAATGTTCCAAAGCAACATCGCGACTGTGCTCCGACGGACAACCGGTACGAAACTGGATGATTCTCCAAAATCCTGGTGGGATTGGTGGGATAGCTATCAAGAAACCTATCTCGATGGCGTCAAGTATCGGGAAGAAGGCTACTACGAAGATCAATCGTCGGTTGTATACAGTCCTGAAAGAGCCTCTGTTGAAGCATTTAGTGCTCCCGCGGAAGGTATGCTGGACTATTCGAATTATGGATCGATAAAGATTAGGGTCCCTCCTCCTCCTCCTCCGTCCGCCCGTCAAATGTTCTGTTGTTTGGCTCCGGGAACGCTGATCCAAACCGACGGAGGCTTGAGACCAGTTGAGCGGATTCGAGTTGGGGACCAAGTGGTAGCACAGGACATCACTTCCGGCGAGCTCTCTCTGCGTCCTGTCTTGCGAACGACGATGCGTGATCCGGCAGTGACGCGCGAAATCGCATTGACCAATGGAGAGAAAATTCGTGCCACTCTTGGACATCCCTGGTGGGTCATCGGGAGTGGCTGGGTGAAAACTAGGGACTTGAAGGAAGGGATGTCGCTGAGAACTGCAACTGGCTTTGCATTGATCGAAAAGCTCTTGGAAGCCGAGGTGTCCGTTACACATAATTTAGTTGTGGACGATGATCACACATTATTCGTAGGGCGATCGCGATTGCTGTCGTTCGACGCCTGCGAGATCATTCCTACATTCCAACGTGTCCCCGGCGTCCCCGCCGAAGTGTTGTGGAAGGAATAGCAAAGAACGGGTCGATTCCACGGCGAAAGACATTCCGCCCTGAGTCGCGGGCGGTAGCTGCGTTTCGGGATGTCCCCATGTTCAGGACGACTGTCGCTCACTGCACGTCAACCATTGCGGCAGCCAGGCGAGCGGTGGGTGTTAACCCACTGTTTCTCGGTTCAGGCGAATAACCGTTTCGACCAAGGCTGGACCGGCCCACTGGTAGACAGGCAAGGGAGTGGACACCGAGAGAACGAAACAGGGGATTAACATCCCCCGCTCGCCATGCGGGGGGCCATCACCGATAGAAGTCGATCCAGTGCACAGTGAACGAGGCTGGGTTGGCTTCGAACAACGACTTCGGTAAACGCAGCTCGATCATGCCGTCTTTCACAAGCGGTCTCTCGTTCACGGCGGCCGCTTTCGTTGGGTTGCCATCCCGGTCCAGGAATCGGAGTGCCACCCAATAAGGACTCTCCGAATTCAAGAGATCGCTTTCCTCAGTCCCCCTCCAAAGTCGAAATTCACCGTTTTGACTGGACAACGCCCCCCGTAAGTCCATTGGTTCCGCCACTATCCGGATGCTCTCCAATCCCTTTAGCCGCAACTGCAAGATGACTGTCTCGGGCCATCGTTCCCCACACCTTGCAATGGTTGCCTTGCTGATCCCGAAAGGGCTTTCGATCTTGAATACGACCCGTTCGTCTTCAGAAACCGTGGTTACCCTGTCGTCGGATCGATGAGTCGTTATCTGGTAACGCGAAGGTTCTTGAGCAGAACACGAGGTCATTGGCATTTCCGAAGCCCCCAAAACCAACATCGATGCACAGACGAGCAAACAAATCACATGTCGACTCCGTATCGAGACCGTAGGCTTCATTCCTCTGTGCACCTCGACATAGCGAATACCTCAACTTGGCGTTTCGAACTCATCATAACGGATCTGAACGGCCGTACCGAACAGCTGTGAGATCTCGCGCTGAAACGTGTCGCGATCCACATCACCCCGGATATGCAACTCGTACGCGTTATTCCCAGCTTCCCGCATCTGATAACGATGCACTGGAAACCGCCGCATCAGTTGGGTCAACTGCATGCTGTGGATCATCCGGCCGTCACTTGCGCGGTACTCGACCGGTTGACGTCCTTCGAAACCAATCAAGACACGATGGCCTGCGATGAATTCCATCGCTGCATGATCGCCGGTCCGATAACGCAAGAGTGGCAGAAACGGGTTGCGGCCACCGGTGAGGGTGATCTCGCCACGAACACCGGGCCGACAGCGATTTCCATGTTCATCCAAGATCTCGACGTGAAGATCATGAGGAAGAACTCGATAACCCTGTTCGGTGCGAGCTGCGATG
>JALOQW010000089.1 GCA_025459275.1 Pirellula sp. | reverse complement strand
TGGCCCACAAGCATTGTTGCTGGCCATTTGGCGATAGACCTCGGGTGAGACCATCCAACGTGCGTCACGCGCCTGGGGAGGGGGACTGACAAAAGGCAAACTATTTACCGTAGTCCCTTCACGGGAATACGTCGGTGTGGGTGCATACGGCGCATTCGAAAGAGGCGGACCGCTTGAAAGGGGTTGGCCACTCGACATGGGCGGAGCAACGGTGGAGGTCGTTGGGGGGAAAACGTTCGATGGAGATGTCGGAACGATGTATGTCGGCGGGGCGGGAAGAATATTATTCCCGACGATACCCCCTTGAGGTACACCGGCAGCAGGCATCCCGGCTGAGGGGATTCCCGCTGCGGGGATTCCAAAGGATGAACCTGGGTTGCTGGTCGGAGGAGGCAAGACCGTGGCGGGAGCGCCGATTGGCGGCGCACCGGGCAAGGGAATACCAGACGGTGGTGGCGTGAACGATGGGACGCTGCCGGAGGGAAGCCCGAGGCTTGGCGGTACCATCGCAGCCGGATCGTTGAATGAGCCATCTGTAATTTGGTAATTGGCTGAAACGGGAATCCCAATCACAGGTCGAAAACCGTCATCCGCAAGAAGGAGACTCGAACTCGAGGCTTGGTTGACCGTCAATCGAGGTGGAGGAAATCGACGTTGAGCCTCCGCATCCAAGCTAGGTGCCTTCATTGCCTCGAGATCTCGTTCATTGCCATCGATTTCCTTTTTGATTTCCGACTTCGTTTCCGTTTTCGAGGGCTTAGGCTTGCCATAATCAGCCAACGGATTGATCGGTCCTCGGCTATCACTGAGCGAGCGAAGTCGTTCGCGTACGGCATCTGCATCCTGAACGGCCATGGAATCGGTGCGAGGTCGGAACACCGGCGGCTCAACGGAGGGTTCTTTAGTCGATGATTCTGTGGCCGAAGGTTCGATGTTGGATGGGGATTGCCCCAGCGCCAAAGACACCGACGAGGGAACGATCAAGGCGATCGCAATCTCAAGGATCCAAGCCAGCGTACCGTTCCGTTGGATCGACATGCTAAATGATCTCCCCTCGTATCATTTCACCGGTGGATTGATGCGAACGCCTACTTTTCGAAGTCGGTCGATGACACTCGTCTGACTCTCTTCTTTGAGAATGCTCTCGTCCAAGTAGAGTCGCAGATAGGGGGCAAATCTCCGATCTCCTTGCGCATCAGCTTCGCACGCATCGGCTAATGGAACAAGGTCCAGTTGCGGGTTCTCGCTAGCGATAAAAAGCCTAAGCTCCCGCAGGGATTTGGTGAATTCGAGAGACTTGACGCCACAGCCTTTGAGATTCAGCGTCTGAAGCCCCTTGAGTTCAGCGATCACGCCAATATCTTCAATCGGGCTCCCTGCGACATCGAGGGTCCACAGTTTCTTGAGGGGAAGAATCGGCTCGAGTTTCTTGAACTTATTTCCGGCCGCGTACAGCGACTGCATCTTCACCATCCCGCTCAGGGGCGAGAGATCCTCGAGGGAGTTGTTCGCGATGTGCAAGTATTGAACGGCCACCAAACCGGATAGCGGCTCCAGCGACTGGATCTTGTTCGAAGCGAGGTCGATGGATTGAAGCAGCTTCAATTCTCGGAGGGGAGACAGATCCGTGATCTCGTTGTTCTCCAGATCCAATTTCATCAGCGACTTGCAATGTTGCAGTCCTTCGAGGCTCTTGATTTCTTTTCCCTTGCCGACCACCTGCGAAATATTCTTCACATCGTCGACCGTAATGGGCTCGGAGTTGTAACGCTTTTCGAACACTTCCCGCCGCACGGCAGCCTCAAGCCCTTTGTCGGGAAACAGGTCTTGCGCGTCCGCCCAAGGGGCGATTCCACCCGCCACCACTGCGAACACGACAGAGAACAGGGCGTTTGACTTGAAAGATACCATCCGAGGAATCCTGTGATGCGAGTCGAGGTAGGGAGGAAAGGGGAGGATGCAGGCTTGCCAAGAAACCCATCCCTCTCCAATTTATCCCATAGATCCGCTGATTTCTAGCGAGAAACAACCTATCATGGCGATTGGTGGCGGTTGAGATTCCGGAGCGTGAATGGCTTGTGGAGAGGCGAAGTCTTGAAGATTTTGGTGACAGCATTCGAACCTTACGACCAATGGAGTACCAATTCCAGTTGGGATGCATTGACAGAATTGCTCCGCAGTCGCGGGGTTCCGCCCGGCGTAACGACTCGCCGCTATCCCGTCGATCTGGACAAGCTCAACGAACGGCTCGACAAGGATTTAGAACGAGGATTCGATGCGATTTTGCACCTGGGACAGGCCCCTGGTGCTTGTGCGGTTCACTTGGAGACGATCGCCGTCAACGTGGCTGGAGTTACCTATGGTTCCAACAGTCCTTTCGGTCCGATTGTTGCGGACGCACCCGTTGCCTATCGCACTCGATGCCCGATCCATCGAATGTGTTCGGACCTGCGTGGGGCAGGGATTCCAGCCAGCATTTCCTATCATGCGGGAACCTATCTGTGCAACGCAGCCATGTTCCTGTCTCATCATTGGCATGCCGTTCGCAACCTCGATTGCCAAATCGGCTTTGCCCACCTGCCTTTGACGCTCGAACAGTCGATCGCGAGTGGTCGAGAAATGCCTGGTCTAGCTGTCAAGGACCTAGCGCGAGCCATCGAATGCATGTTGCAAGTCTTGCACTCGAGCATGTCGGAAAAACCTCCTACGATGCTGACCTGATCCTGAACACCGATGGGCAGCAGCACGTTTCATAACAAATAGATGCACCTAAGTGGATGAACGAAACGAATTTGGAACTGCAGGCGATTGAAGCTTTGCTCGCGCGATACCAGGCTGGAGAATGGGACGCGTTGGAATTGGGGCAGCGTATTTTGCATGCCTCGATCGAAAGTCGCGGGAATGTGACTCCGGATACCGATCGAGCGCGGCGAACCGGGTTTCCTGAGGTCATTTACGCGTCTGGAAAGTCTCCGGCGTCGATCATGAGCGTTCTCGAGACGCTTCTGGTCAAGCATGAAGAGATCCTCGTCACACGCGTGAGTCCGGAGCAGGCCCGCGTCATTTCGGACGCGTTTTCTTGGACTCGATGGAATCACTCGGCCCGCACCCTGCGGGTGGGGCAATCGGCGATGCCGATAGCCCCCGAAGAGCGCATGGGTGATAGAACCGTTGGAGTGGTCACCGCGGGTACGACCGACGAAGCGGTAGCGCTCGAGGCGCGCGAAACCCTGGCATGGATGGGATGTCGAACGGTGTTGATTCAGGACATCGGTGTGGCTGGTCCCTATCGTCTGCTCGCTCGCGTCCCCGAACTGCGTGAATGCGTCGCGATCGTTTGTGTTGCAGGGATGGAGGCAACACTTCCCACCGCCTTAGGAGGGCACGTCGCATGCCCGGTCATCGCAGTCCCGACCAGTGTCGGTTACGGCGCCAGTCTGGGGGGAATCGCGGCCTTGCTCAGCATGCTCAATAGTTGTGCCGCAAACGTGACGGTGGTGAATATCGATGCCGGTTTCAAAGCCGGCTACATCGCCGGCTTGATCGCAACTCAACTCAGGCTGACTAGAGTTCCAGACGGCCACTAGCATCGCTGAATGCATCGGTCTCAAGCCCCATCTTTTGACCGATGGTCAGCAACAGATTGGAAAGGGGTGGATGCCGATCGGCGTCGAATGCAAGATGCTGATCGTGCTGGAATCCAAATCGGTTCCCTCCTGCGATCAAGAGTGGCAGATTCTTAGGGGAATGTTCGCCGCCCGTCCCACTGTTCATGCCCGAACCAAACATCACCATGGTGTGGTCGAGCATCTGCCCATCTCCATCGCCCGTCTTCTTCAATAGGTCGAGAAATCGCGCCAGCTTGGACAAGTGGAATCGGTCGATGGCGGCGAGCTTTTTCAACATCCCTTCGTCTCCACCATGATGCGAAAACTCGTGATGTTTCTCTCCCGAACCGCCGTATCCTCCTGCTTCGCGGGACCATTCAAAGGTGATGACACGGGTCGCATCATGTGCGAATGCAAGATAACACAGTTCCATCATGACGTCGATCCACATCGGTCGATCATGTGCATTGTTGGGTTGACTTGCTAATTGGAGCATCTTCGAATCGACAGCCGGCTTCGGAACGTCGATCCAAGACTCCAATCGTTCCACTCTATCTTCGGTCTCTCTCACACTCTGAAGATATTGATCCAACTTCTGTTGATCGGACGGGCTCAAGTTGCTTCGCAATCGATTGGCATCCTGAAGCACGCTGTCGAGCACCGATTTCTTCTGAGCATAACGCTGCAGGGTTGCGGCTCGATCTGCTGCCGTATCCGGCACGAATAATCGTTCAAACAACCGCCTCGGCGAGTTCTCGGCCGGAATCGGAGTACCGCTTGCATTGAACGACAGGGTGTGCGAATGTCCTGCGGCACCGGTACCACTCATGTCGGATAACTGCAAGGAGCTGAACCGAGTCGATGTCCCATGCCGAGCTGCGATAACTTGATCGATCGAAACCGAATTGCTGTAGTCACTCCCAGGAACCGACGTCAGATCGGCCCCGGTCAGCCAGGTGTCGGCTCCGCTGTGCCCCCCTTTGGATGCTGGGTGTCCTAGGCCCGATAGAACGGTGAAATTCTTTCGGTGCTCTTCAAGAACTTGAAGGGTCGGCGACAGCTCATACCCTCGTCCTGTCGCCTTGGGGACCCACTCAAGGATGTTCACTCCGTTGGGGATGTAGCAAAAGATAGCTCTCGGTTGCACTCCTGCTGAACGGTCGATCGGCGTGAATTGAGAGTCTGCGGCGTAGCTAGAATGCGATACCCCGGGCAACATCGCATCCAGCAACGGAAGCCCTAAACATACGCCGAGTCCTCGAAGTACTGTGCGTCGTGGAATTGCTTTCATGATACGGTCTCAACGGTGTGTGAAGGACTTAGACGACACGATGGTGTGGATCAGACTCCGAAGCGATCGATCGGATCGTTGCAACAGCTGCACTGTTTGTTGAACGGCAGGTCGATCCGCCAGGGTCAACTCGCGGCCTAAAGCATAGGTCATCATTTTCGAGGTCAGGCACGCAAGAAACAACTCTTCTTTCTTGAGTAACTCCCGCTGAAGCCCATGAATGCCGTCGATCTTGGTCCCGTCGGGAAGTTGGCTGGTGGCATCGATCACTGGGTCATCCCGTTCGATGCGGCCTTGGTAACCGAACCCTTCTTGCTTTCGGTAGAAACCGGACGCATCGAAGTTCTCCAGCGCAAAACCGAGCGGATCGATCTTGTCATGGCACCGAGCGCATTGCGGCAATTCGCGATGAATCTCCAGTCGCTTGCGAACGGTCGCTTTGTCGATTCCCGGAACCTTCGGAGCGATCTCGCCCGCGTTGGCTACCGGAAGTCCAGGATCGGTCCCAAGAATGTTCTTCAGAATCCACGTACCTCGCTTGACCGGGGAAGTTCTGGTGCCATTGGATGTGGTGGTCAAGATTGAGGCATGGGTCATCACCCCTCCACGCGGGATTTCCGGCGAGATGGAGACTCGTCGAAAATGATCGCCTCGAACTCCATCGATGCCATAAAAGCGCGCCATCCGTTCATTGATGACGACGAAATCGGAATCCACAAAGTTCATGACATCCAAGTCATGATCCAGGATCTCTCGGAAGAACGCCTCTGATTCGCGAACCATCGATGTTTCGAGATGTCGATCGTAGTGTCGAAAAAGATCGGCCGCTGGCGGGTTGGCACCCACATCACGAAGCCCCAACCATTGCCCGGCAAAGTTCTGGACGAAGGCTCCAATGCGGCCATCCTTCACCATGCGATCGACCTGAGCACGCAGAACGTCCGGTTGTCGCAACGTCTGCTGCTGTGCCAATCGAAGCAATTCTGGATCGGGCATGCTGCTCCAAAGGAAGAAGGACAATCGGCTGGCGAGTTCAAAATCGTTGAGCGGCTCTCCGGTAGGTGTCGACTCCACCAAGTAAAGAAAACTCGGGGACACCATCACCGCTGCCAAAGGGACTTGGATGGCATCGATGAAGGATTGCGATTGTCCCGATGCTGCATCGAACAGCTTCAGCTTTTCTTCAACTTCCTCGGGCGTAACGGTGCGGCGATATGCAAGGGCCATAAATCGGCGCAGTACCTTCTCAGCATGCGCGCGGTCATTGGTTGCATGAAATGAATCATCGAGCAGAATCTTGCGATGGCTCGCCGGGGGCCACGCTTCATAAACGGGTCCTGACAACTCGATCCAATCGATCCAGCACTCCGGTCTTTCAAAGGCATCCCCGGTTTGGAACCAAAAGTTTTCTAGCTCTCTCGGGATCGCATACGCGTACTCGATCGTGATCCCAGCCGACTCGGTGGTGAAATCGGTTTCGATCACAAGATCTTTCATGTCTCGATAGGAGGCATCAATATCAAGTTCGGCGATGACTTCAGGTTGACCAGCTAGATCGCGAATGACTTTGATACGAGGCGGACCGTAGTCATACATCCGATCGGTCCTAAAGTGCTGGAGCGCTCTCTCGTATGCTTCCTCGATATAGCGCTTGCCTTTCGGATTTTCTTGAAGTTCTCTATCGCGTCGTTCTCGTAGAAATTTCTCGGCGGATGCAACGACTTGTTCGCGATCTGGTACTCGTCCTCCGGCACGGATCCGAATCTGATACTTTCCGGGATGCTTTAGTCGGAAATCGCGAGTGTTGACCTTTCGATCCCAATTGTCATGGTGCAGAACAACGCAACCGTCGCGCACTGCATTCTGTCCTCCGTTGACGATGGGTCGCTGTCCCTGAAAATCGACACGATTCGCATCGCTATTTCCAGAGTCGGGTTCAATACGCCAGACAAACGATTCTGGTTGATCCCCCGTGACCAACGCTTTGTTCAAGATCTTGAGGGCTTCATCGTAATAGAGTTCCATCTGCATCGGAGAGAGGTTCAGTGCCCCACCGTTGTTGTCGAACCCACCAGCCGTCGGATCCTGCGGAAAGTGTTTGGCATCCACTTCGATCCCGACAAGATCCCGGATCACATTGCGATACTCGGCCCGGTTCAATCGACGCAGCACAATATGATGGTCTCGCCGATGCAATTGGGCCGCGACGACTTGAGTCGTCGTCCAATCCACGACGGCGGCCGTCTCTGATGGCTCTGGCTGCGGTTCGTCCTTCGGGGGCATCTCATGGCTGTTCAGTACATTGACCACCTCACCCCATTTGGCTTGGGCCGTTGGGTCGAGGAAGTTGAGGGTCAGATCGCGATCGAGAACCAGATTCCCCTCTGAGACCTCTGCGTTATGGCAAGCTGAACAGTATTTTTCTAGAAACGGACGGACGCGAGATCGGTACCCTGCCGCGTCGGCCTCGAACGTCGTTTCCGGAGTCTGGGCATCCGCTTGAACGATCGAGAGCATCACCCAAAGAAGGGCTGACAACCGGCTCATGATTGGCTCCTTGCGCCCGCATAGGAACGGAGATGGCAACGAAAATGGTCAATCAGTCTACTTTGAAAGCGATACGGATTCCAAGCGATGGCGATACTTCGTGTCGGTTTCTTGCCCGAGAAGGATCGATAGATGCGACTGGAGCTGTGATCGAGTTCTTTCGCCATGGCAGGAATCATGGAAACTCCATGCCCCAAAGAGACCAACTCCTGGACCATGGCCAATTGATTCGTACGCTCGATCACAACGGGTTGAAACGATCGTTCTCGGCAGAAACTTGCGATGTTGTCTGACAAGCAATGCGCTTCATCGAGCATCACAAATGGATAAGGCTCAGCATCCTGAAGCCGTATCTTCTCCTTCTGAACAAGTGGATGCTCCGGAGCGACGACGAGATACATTTCCTCCTCGAACAGCTCTTCGACTTCAAGATGCTTGGCGGAAATGGGGAGCGCAAGAATGGCGAGATCGATTTCCCCTTGATCGCAGCTTTTGATGAGGTGATCGGTTGTGTCTTCTTGAACGACGATGGATGCTTTTGGGTAACGGCGAGCAAATTGGCGGAGGATTTTCGGCAGGAAATAAGGAGCGATGGTTGGGATGGCTCCGATTCGGACACGTCCACTTTGTCCATCATCGGTGATCTCTGCTTTCGTATCCTCCAGAATCGTCAGCACCTGATGGGCGCGGGATTGCAGAAGGTCTCCCGCATCGGTGAGCGAGAGCCGACGAGATTTTCTTTCAAAGACCGGCTGGCCGAGTTCTTCTTCCAGTTTCTGGATGGAACGGCTCAAAGCAGGCTGCGAAACACCAAGTTCCTCAGCGGCGCGTGTGAAATTTTGATGATGTGCAACGCTCAGAAAATACCGAAGCTGATCGAATTCCACAGGGTGCCTCGCAAAATCATGCATCCAATGCATAGCAGCTAGCTGAAAAATGCATTGGAATTCTAGTTGCCGAACTGCGATACTTCAACCGTTGGATCGAAAACGATCCGTGAATGATTCTCGCGACCAGGAGACATCGAATGACCACGCGTCCTTTCCGCACTTGTTTCGCCGCAGCGATGATTGTCTGTTCATCGGGGGGAGTGGCCTTGCACGGGGCCTCACCCAACGAAGATGACGCGCCTCGAAACGGAACCACTGCTCAGCCTGCCTCGAAGTGTCCCGTTATGGGAGATATGGCGCCGGCATCCGCTCGACATACCGCCGCAGGGGCCATGTCCAATGGCGATTGGTGGCCCGACCAATTGAACCTGAAGATCTTGCATCAGAACTCGACCAAGGTCAATCCGCTCGGCGGCAGCTTTCGCTACGCCGATGAATTCAAGAAGCTTGATCTCGCAGCTTTGAAGATAGATTTGAAGGAACTGATGACCACCTCTCAGGATTGGTGGCCTGCGGATTACGGACATTACGGCCCTCTCTTCATCCGCATGGCGTGGCATAGCGCGGGTACTTATCGAGTTAGCGACGGACGTGGTGGAGCTGGCTACGGAACGCAACGCTTCGCGCCCTTGAACAGCTGGCCTGACAACGCCAACCTAGACAAAGCACGGCGACTACTGTGGCCCATCAAACAAAAGTATGGAAACAAAATATCTTGGGCGGATCTCATGATCCTGGCTGGAAACGTCTCTCTCGAATCGATGGGTTTCAAGACCTTCGGATTCGCGGGAGGACGCGAAGATGTATGGGAACCACAAGAAGATATCTATTGGGGACCCGAGAGCGAATGGCTCGGCGATAAACGTTACACCGGTGATCGGATGCTCGAGAATCCGTTGGCCGCTGTTCAGATGGGACTCATCTACGTGAATCCCGAAGGACCCAACGGCAAGCCTAGCGCTCTGGATGCAGCGCGAGACATTCGAGAAACGTTTGCCCGGATGGCCATGAATGACGAAGAGACTGTAGCTCTGATTGCCGGTGGACACACATTCGGTAAAGCCCACGGGGCCGCAAGCGCTGAGAATGTCGGCCCTGCTCCTGAAGGAGCAAGTCTGGAAGAACAAGGTCTCGGTTGGAAGAACAAGTATGGCAAAGGAAACGCTGGTGATACGATTACCAGCGGATTGGAAGGTGCCTGGACATCGACGCCGACTCAATGGTCGACCGGTTACTTCGATAACTTGTTCGGTTACGACTGGGACTTGGTCAAGAGTCCAGCAGGTGCGTGGCAATGGAAGCCGACCGATCCGAATGCGAATGGAACCGTCCCCGATGCTCACGACCCAAACAAGTCGCATGCGCCGATGATGTTTACCACCGATCTCGCGCTCCGCATGGACCCGATCTACAACAAGATCTCGAAACGCTTTCACGAACACCCCGAAGAATTTCAATTGGCGTTCGCGAAAGCTTGGTACAAGTTAACTCACCGGGATATGGGGCCAGTCTCCAGGTTGCTCGGGCCAGAAGTTCCCGCACCGCAAATCTGGCAAGATCCTGTCCCCGCAGTCGATCACCCGCTGATCGATGACAAAGATATCGCTGCTCTCAAGACCAAGATACTTGCGTCAGGATTGTCGATCTCAGACTTGGTCTCCACCGCTTGGGCATCCGCCTCGACGTTTCGCGGAAGTGACAAACGAGGCGGAGCCAACGGCGCTCGCATTCGGTTGGCACCTCAAAAGGATTGGGAGGTTAACGAGCCCGCGCAATTGGCCAAGGTTTTGAAAGCTCTCGAAGGTGTGCAAAGCGAGTTCAACCGCGCTCAAAAAAGTGGCAAGAAGGTTTCAATCGCCGACCTGATTGTTCTGGGGGGATGCGCAGCCATCGAACAAGCCGCCAAGAAGGGAGGGGTTGCCGTATCGGTCCCCTTCACTCCGGGACGGACCGATGCAACGCAAGAGATGACCGATGTGGAATCGTTTGCGGTGTTGGAACCGAAGTCGGATGGCTTCCGAAATCATTTCGACAAGACCATTGACCGACCTGCGGAAGAACTCCTCGTCGATCGCGCCCAGTTGTTGACGTTGACCGCACCTGAGATGACTGCATTGGTTGGAGGTCTTCGCGTGTTGAATGCCAATACGGGAAGTGGTCCGATGGCGCAATTGGGCGTTCTGACGAAGCGACCCGAGACATTGACCAACGATTTCTTTGTCAACCTGCTCGATATGGGGCAAGAGTGGCAGAAGTCGACTGTGTGCGATCACTTCTTTGAAGCACATAATCGCAAGTCGGGTACGATTCAGTGGACTGCTAGTCGGGTCGACCTTGTCTTTGGTTCGAATTCACAGCTCCGCGCGATTTCCGAAGTCTATGCATCCAGCGACGGCCAAAAGAAATTCGTCGATGACTTCGTCGCCGCTTGGACCAAGGTCATGAACCTGGATCGATTCGACCTGCAGCGTTAGTCGATGTGTATCCGTCGCACAAACGGATATACTGGAGAGTGGTTCTCGTTAATTGCTCCAAAGAAGCCCTCTGTCGCCGCAAGGCAGACAGAGGGCTTCCTCATTGCGAGAGATGATCCGATTACTACTCCTCCCTTTCTACGTTGGTAATGGCGATTTCCTTCGATATCCATGGTCATGCCCTACCAGGCTTCGAGCGAGTCCGCAAAGTCTTCGCAGATAATTTTGCTCATCGCGGCGAACAGGGTGCCTCGGTTGCGTTTTACCATCGTGGCATCCCAGTTGTGGACTTGTGGGGAGGTTACCGGTGCATCAAGTCACGCGATCCTTGGAAGGAATCGACGCTCGTCCTGACGTACTCGGTGACTAAAGGAATCGCGGCAGCGGTACTCGCAGTCGCGCACAGTCGAGGATGGTTCGATTTTGAGGAACCGGTTTGTCGTTATTGGCCAGAGTTTGCGCATGCGGGCAAGGAACAGATCACGATCCGGCAATTACTGACTCATCAAGCCGGGCTCGTTTCACTTGACTCCCGACGCATTCCGCAGTCACTGCATGACTTGGATGCATTATCGGATTTGCTCGCTCGACAACGACCTGCTTGGAAGCCCGGAAGCCGCCACGGCTACCACACTCTGACTCTTGGGTGGTATCAAAACGAGCTGCTACGTCGCATCGATCCGCAAAGAAGAAGCCTTGGCGCGTTTCTGCAAGAAGAGATCGCCGCTCCCCTGGGAGTGGAGTATTACATCGGGGTCCCGGACGATATCTCTGACGAAAGGATGGCAGTGATCGAGGGCTTTGGTCGATCGGAACTGGTTCGTCACTTTCATGAATTGCCCATCGGCATGGTCATTGCCAGTCTATGGCCTGGTTCCTATGTGTCCCGGTCGGTTCGGAATTTGCCGTTTGCGAATCCTGCGGAGCTCGGGGGGGAGAAATATCGACATATCGAGATTCCTTCTGCCAATGGAATTGGAACAGCAAGAGCCATCGCCAAAATTTATTCAGCCATGCTTGGCGAGTACGAATTCCTTGGCCTCGCGTCCGATACTCTCGCATTGCTGACGGAGCCGCCTCGCATTCCAACCTTGGGTGCTCGTGATGCTGTGCTGCACATTCCAACTCGATACACGTTCGGACTCAGTCGGCCAGGACCCGTCATGAGATTCGGCACTAGCGAACAAGCGTTCGGTGCTTTTGGCGCTGGAGGGGCCTTTGGATTTGCCGATCCAAGCACACGCTGCTCGTATGCTTATGTCACGAACAAGATGGGGTTCCGGCTCTTTGATGATCGACGCGAAAAGGCCGTACGAGAGGCGTGCTTTGATTGTATCCGTGCGCTGTAACGCTCGGCAGCATCGAACCAGCGATGGTTTAGCGAGGCTTTCTGGGAACCTTGGTATGTTCCCATTGTTCCGCGAGAAATCCCTTGAGGTGCTCGGCAAAGATTGCGGGTTGTTCGACGTTCGGTGAATGACCACAACGATCGATGAAATGAAGGCGTGACCGGGGGATCTTTTCCTGGAACTGATGCGCGACTTCCGGTGGCGTGATCTGATCTTCCCGCCCCCAAAGAATCATCGTTGGCATTTTCAATTGCCCCAATTCTTCCTCGACACAGCGATCACGAGTCGCTCGGGAGATCCGCAAGATGAATCGTGCGTAGTCTCGGTCTTGAATGATCTGGAACCATTCGTCGATCAAGGCTTCGGTAATCATCGCGTCATCGAAAAAGATATCCGAGATGACGGAGCGAACAAACTCTCGCGTCGGCTTGGGCTTCACTCCGTTGGTCAAACTTCGTTCGTACAAGCCTGCAGAACCCGCCAGAACGAGGGCCACGACTCGATCCGGGTGGCGCAATGCCAAATCGATTGCGATCAACCCACCGAGCGAATTGCCGCACAGGACAAACCGTTCGAGGCCCATGTGATCGATCGTTGCTTCCACCATGTCGGTCAATTCG
>JALOQW010000444.1 GCA_025459275.1 Pirellula sp. | reverse complement strand
CCGGAGGTCGAGGCCTTGATTCTTAAAAGTAAATCGCTCGTGGTCTATGCCAAGCAAATGCAAGATGGTGGCGTGGAAATCACGGATGTGGACGGGATCCTTGACGATGTTGTAGGAGAAGTCGTCGGTTTCTCCATAAATCGTTCCACCCTTAATTCCTCCTCCGGCCATCCACATAGTGAAGCATCGAGGATGGTGATCGCGACCGTAGTTGTCCTTGCTTAATCCACCTTGGGAATAAATGGTTCGTCCGAATTCTCCCCCCCAAATAATGAGCGTGGAATCGAGCAGTCCTCGTTGCTTGAGGTCATTGATCAAGCCATAGGTTGCCCGGTCCACGTCCTTGCATTGCATGGGGAGACGGCCACTGACGTTGCCATGGTGGTCCCAATTGTTGAGATAGACCTGAACAAACCGCACGTCTCGTTCCACCATGCGTCGTGCGAGAAGGACTGAATTGGCGAACGTCCCAGGCTTCGTGACTTCCGGACCGTACAGATCGATGGTGCTCTGAGGCTCGTCGGAAATGTTGGTGAGTGCTGGCACACTGGCTTGCATACGAAATGCGAGTTCGTATTGCTGGATTCGCGTGTGGATTTCTGGATCTCCAACCGCGCGAAAATTCATTTCATTGAGGGCTTTAAGACCGTCCAGGGTTTTCCTTCGAATCTCGGGTGAGACGCCATTAGGGTTATTGATGTAGAGAATGGGGTCCCCTGCCGAACGGAAACTGCAACCCGCGTGTTCTCCCGGCAGGCAGCCAGAAGACCAAAGGCGCGCGGAGATCGCTTGGATTTGTTCCGTGTTCGTGGGCTGTGCGACCAACACGACGAACGTCGGAAGATTGCTGTTCATCGATCCGAGTCCATAGGAAAGCCACGATCCGATGCAGGGGCGTCCCGTCACCATGTTTCCGGTCTGCATCAAGGTGATTGCAGGTTCGTGATTGATGGCTTCGGTGTGCATCGAACGAATGAAGCACATGTCGTCGACGACTTTGGCGGTTTCCGGAAGCAACTCGGAGACCCACATCCCCGACTGGCCGTACTGTGCGAATTTGTACTTGGAAGGAGCGATGGGGAAACGAGATTGGCCGCTCGTCATCGTTGTGAGACGTTGGCCATTGCGTACCGATTCGGGTAGATCCTTATCGTACCAATCGTTCATTTGCGGCTTGTAGTCGAACAAGTCCATCTGCGAGGGACCCCCGACCATGTGCAAGTAGATCACCCGCTTAGCCTTGGGCGGAAAGTGAGGCAGCGTAGCTAAGCCACCCGACACCTGCGATTCTTCGGCTTGAACCAATGGGACTCCAAGGGCAGCCAAGGCTGCGGCGCCTAAGGCGTTCCCTCCTCGACGAAAAAACTGTCGTCGCGTTTCGCTACGTACATACTCTTCGAACAATGGATCGATCGATGGAGCTCGCATGGGAAATCGGTTCATTTGGTGAGTACCTCATCCAGATTCATCAGCATATTCACAACCATCGTCCAAGCAGCCAACTCTGCGGGGTCCACTTGATCTGACGATCGTGTTTCTCCCATGGCAAGGAGTTCCTTGGCTGCATCCGCATTCGTTCGGTAATTCGCGATCAACTCGTCGAGGCTTGCTTGGACGACTCCCAATTCTTCACCTCGAAACGGGCGTCCCATCAGCTTGACTGCGATCGCCTGCATCCGTGACACGGAGTCGTTGGCATCCTTCCACTGGGTAAGGACTTTTTCAGCCAGAATTCGAGCCGCTTCGACCATCTGTACGTCGTTGAGGGTCGTCAGTGCTTGCAACGGAGTATTCGTTCGTTCTCGCTTGACAACACAGACTTCCCTGGCGGTCGCATTGAACACCTCCATGTTCGGTGGAGGAGCAGCCCGTTTGAGGAACGTATAGATGCTGCGGCGATAGAGTGCTTCTCCGGTATCCTGAACATAATACCGTGTGTTGCTTTCAGGCATCGCAACCGCTTCCCAAACACCGGTAGGTTGGTACGGCTTCACGCTGGGCCCGCCAATCTTGCTGACCAACAGGCCGCTCGCAGCCAACGCATGATCCCGAATCATTTCTGCATCCATACGGAATCGCGGTCCTCGGGCAAGATACTTGTTGGTCGGGTCGAGCGCCAGTTTTTCTTGAGAGACGCTGGCAGACTGCCGGTACGTGGCGCTGGTAACCATCAATCGGAAGAAGTTCTTGATATTCCAGCCGTCTTCTCGGAACGAGACTGCCAAGTAATCGAGCAATTCTGGATGGGTTGGCATCAGGCCTGTCGTTCCAAAGTCGCCGGCTGAGGCAACCAGCCCATGGCCAAAAACCTCTTGCCAAAATCGATTGACGGTGACACGAGCGGTAAGAGGATGGTTTTCTTGCAGTAACCAATGAGCCAAGCCGAGACGGTTGCGAGGCAGATCCTCACGCATGGGAGGAAGAACTTTTGGGGTTTCAGGTTGGACTTCGTCCGCCCGCTTATCATAGTCTCCGCGCATCAGCACGTACGCTTTCGGCGTTTCGTTCCGTTCGTTCATGATGTGGGCCACCGTTCCACGCCGCAGAATCTGCTGCTTCTCGCTCACAAGCTGATCTCTTTCGGCGACCAGCCGTTGGTAATCCGCATCGCGCGTCGTGAGGAACCATCGATAAAGGTCCTCCGTCTCTTCACCAGATCGATCGTTCTTGCCAAGCAGATATTGTTGCCTTGCGACCTGCGCGACAACTCGCACTTCCTCGACAGGCAAAGCCTTCCGATACAAGCGAACATCTTGTAACTTGGCATCCACTGTAGGTGCGGATCCGTTGCGGCGTCCAAGGCGTAATGGCACTGACGTTCGAATAGTATCGTTCAAGTTATCGCTCGAAACATTTTTCGCCTGTTCGACGCCATCGACGTAGATCTTGACCCCTTCCGCTTTCCCGGATCCGTCGTAGGTGATCGCGACATGTTGCCATCGCGATGCCGAGAGTCGCGAACGCGACGTCACTTTGATCGCGTTTTCCGGCCAGCGGTTCACAATGTGTGTTCCAACACTTCCGTTTTCCATCCACACGTCCCAGCCGCGGTGTGCCTCCTCTTCGTTCATCCGGGCGATGAGTGCGCCCCCTTGATTATCTGCAGCGGGTTTCACCCACAATGAAGCCGTGAAGGCTTGATCCTTTTCGAAATCCCCAACGGGTATCGATGGAAAAGCTTCGGCGTTGACTTGCCAAGCCACATCGCCCGTGTGGCCTGGAGCTAGGATGGCATCGCGATCGAGAGCAACGCGCTGAAGCTGGCCAAGGTGGATGACGTCGATCGATCGAAGATCTTTGGATCGAAGCGGAATATGTGTCTCCAGGCTCTCTCGAGACGGAAGGTCTTGCCAAAGAACGGCGTTCCTTTCGGCTTCATTCGCGAGGAATGACTGAAAACCGGGCAAGGACTGTTCTCGCTGCGTCTGAATGGCTGACTGAGACTGGGCGATCAGTCCATCCAGGGCTTCATAGCGTTCGCGATCCTCATCCAACGGGACCGGAACGATGGGCGGCGTATCTTTGATGTTGCCATCCATGACTCCTTGCGTGGTGTTGTTGAAGAAAGCTGAGAATTGGTAGAACTCTTTCTGCGATACCGGGTCGAACTTGTGGTCGTGGCAAACAGCGCAGCCAACGGTTAGACCCATCCAGACTTGCCCGGTGGTTTCGACGCGGTCCCGAGCGTAAAGTACACGGTACTCTTCTTCAATGACTCCCCCCTCATTCGTTGTGATGTTGCAACGATGGAAGCCGCTCGCGATCTTCTGATCGAGTGTGGCATTAGGAAGTAAATCCCCAGCCAGTTGTTCGATCGTAAACTGATCGAAGGGGAGGTTCCGATTGAATGCCTTGATGACCCATTCGCGATAGGACCACATTTCCCGGAAATTGTCAAAGTGGATCCCATGAGTATCTGCGTAACGTGCATAGTCGAGCCAATACCTTCCCCGGTGCTCCCCCCATTCTTGTCGGGAGAGGAGTTCATCCACGTAGTTCTCGTAGCGATCGGGGGAAGGGTCCGACAACACGCGCTCGATCTCATCCGGGGATGGAGGAAGTCCGAC
>JALOQW010000443.1 GCA_025459275.1 Pirellula sp. | reverse complement strand
TTGTATTTTGGCCCTTCAGGTTGTGAAACGCTGGATAACGGAGAGCAGAAAGCGTACAGCACCGCAGTCTACACAACATCCGAAGTCGAACGCATCGTGCGTATGGCAGCCCACGCGGCCAGGTCGCGTCGCAAGAAGTTGACGATGGTGGACAAGGCAAACGTGCTGGAGGTCTCTCGCTTGTGGCGGCGCGTTAGCGCACGCATCATGCAGGAAGAGTTTAGCGATCTCGAATATGAGGTCGTATTGGTCGACTCCATGGCCATGCATCTGCTGAGCCGCCCGACCTCGTTTGACGTGGTAGTCACCAGCAACATGTTTGGAGACATTCTGACGGATGAAGCGTCGATGTTGCCGGGGTCCTTGGGGATGTTGCCGAGTGCCTCGCTGGGAGCATCCGGTCCAGGTCTCTACGAACCAATTCATGGTTCCGCTCCGGATATTGCAGGTAAAGGGATCGCCAATCCTCTCGCCACGATTCTTGCCGCTGCCATGATGTGTCGACATTCTCTCGGACTGCCGACGGAAGCTCTTGCCATCGAAACCGCGGTCCGCAATGTGCTTGCGGCTGGGTATCGAACGGCTGACCTTGTGCCGCGAGGAGAGCCATCCATCGGTACCGAAGCCATGACCGATCATGTCATCGCGTCTCTGCGATCTTCTTCGGGTAGCTAATCGGATTGCTGGCATGCATGATCACTGAATCATCCGACTCGCGATTCTGTTCCTTCTGCTCACTCCTCTGTGAACCGCCCTCTTCCGACGAGCGCTTCGGTGCAGCGTTTTGTTCAAGAAGGAATCGAGAGTTGGATTCGATGAGGCGTTGGCTCGATTTGGAGGAACCACTCTCGAAAGCGGCGAACTGGGAATCGGCACTGCAGGAATCGCGCAATCGACTTGCCGGGGCAGATCGCGTGCTGGTGACGGGTCGGATTCGAAGTGTGGAATCGAGTCGCGGCGCTATTAGGATTGCCCAGAAGTTCGACGCGACCTTGGATCTATGGGACAGCGACGCGGCATTTGAGAGCATCGCAGCCTTTCAACGAACGGGAGGCATGACGGTTTCCCTTGGGGAAGCTCGCGGTTTGTCTCAAGGGATCGTTGTGATTGGAGGCGATGAGCTCCTTGAAGATTACCCGAAACTACCGATGGCTCTGTCGCGCGGGGAGTCAGTTCCTGTCCTGTTGCTTGGTCGGTGGAGTGATCGCGGTTGCAAGCCGTGGTTGGATGAAGGATTCGAGGTCTTGGCGATCGATACCCCGATCGAGGAGCTGCCGCGCTCTTTGATAGAGGCGTGTAAATGCAATTCTCAGCCGGCTTGGGGAGATCAAGTGAATCGATGGTTGCATCCACTGGGTTATACGAGCGTGGCTTGGTCATTGAAACACCTTGCATTGCAGCAAGCAGATCTTTGGGTCGAGGAGTTGAACCGTTGGATAGCCATGCGCAATGAATCCGGACGTTGCGGAGGCCTGGCGTGGGGGGACTTGGAGGGGACATTTCAACAAGTCTGCACTTGGTGGACCGGGTTTCCTGGACGGATTCGATTTCAACGGGGTGTGTGTGGATACGATCCAACGGTCCATGCATCGAGCCAATGGTTGGATCAATGTACCGCGCCCCGATCGTTGCGATCGTTGGTCCTATGGATCGACGATTCGTTCGATGAGATTCCCTCCTGTGTTGTGGAAGCGGACTGCGATAGGGTGGTCGTCGGCGCGCGGAGACCCGTCCCGCATCCCAATACGATTTGGCTACCCAGTCTTCGAGCAGGGCTTGGTCTGGATTCGCAATTCTTTCGAGGGGACAGCGCGATTCTCGTACATGGTCGAGATCCATTGACGATCAACAAGAGTCTGCCTTCGGTTCATGAATGGCTGCAAGGGATTCTTGAGCCATGATCGTGCGACTCAGCCAAGTCCGGCGCTGTGATGGAATCTGTGATTCTTTTTCCGAAGGCGATGTTTGGATCGTTGACGGATGGATCGCAGCCGCTCCTCCGCCAGGTCGTGCGATCGATGCCGAATACCGATTGCCGGGGCACGTCGTAATGCCGGGTGGTATCGACATTCATACGCACATTGGTGGTGGCAAGGTCAATCTCGCAAGACTTCTGTTGCCCGGTCGCGCCACGGTCGATCGACAGCGATCCTTGAGTGACTCCAAGCCATGGCTTGAACCACTTTCCTGTCCTGTTCCCAATACGTGGGAGACAGGGCGTCGCTACCTTCAGATGGGCTATACGACCTGTTTTGAGCCAGCCATGTTGCCCGCTGGGGCACGGCAGGCGCATGCGGAGATGAAGGACATACCTTGGCTGGATACAGGTGGGTATGTGTTGCTTGGGAATGAGCGGATGCTGCTGCAATGGATCGCAGATGAGGTGCCGCAGTCTCAGATCACGGATTATGTCGCTTGGATGATTCGCTCACATGCAGCATGTGCGGTGAAAGTAGTGAATGCAGGAGGGATCGATGCCTTCAAATTCAATCAGCGACATATGGACGTCGATGAAACGCATCCCGTTTATGGTGTTACCCCAAGGAAGGTACTTCAAGTGCTTTCGCAGGCGGTCACCGAGTTAGGGCTCGCTCACCCGTTGCATGTGCATTGCAGCAATCTAGGGGTGCCCGGGAACATTCGCTCGACCTTGGCCACCATCGATGCGGTCGAGGGCCGTCGATTGCATCTGGCCCATGCCCAATACCATTGCTATGGCGCGGAAGGACCACATGGGTTTAGCTCTGGAGCGCATCTTCTGGCTGATTGTGTGAATGCATCGGACCGCTTGACCTTGGACGTGGGACAAGTCCTCTTTGGCCAGACCATAACCTTGTCCGCAGATACGATGCACCAGTTTGAGCACCGGCACTTGGCCACACCGCGGAAAGTAGTGTTCCAAGATTTGGAATGCCAAGCGGGTTGCGGTGCGCTGCCGTTTCGTTATCGCCAAAGCCAATACGTCCATTCATTGCAGTGGACCATTGGGTTGGAACTCTTCCTTCGTATCCACGACCCGAGAAAGGTCTTTTTAACCACCGATCATCCGAACGGAGGACCGTTTACGGGGTATCCGCAC
This sequence comes from Pirellula sp., assembly GCA_025459275.1. GTDB lineage: Bacteria > Planctomycetota > Planctomycetia > Pirellulales > Pirellulaceae > JBKCUI01. Next base: position 995 of record JALOQW010000443.1, on the reverse strand, counting down.
TTGATTCGCCTGCTGATGGATTACGACTTCCGAATGTCGATCTTTGAACAGCTGCATCCAGATGTGAAACGGTCTAGCCCGCTGCCTGAACTGAAGCGAGAGTATAGCCTCGATGAAATCGCCGTGATCACCCGCTCGGGGCCAGCGGCCGCATTGGGGTTGAGCGATCGGGGAACGCTAACACCGGGAAGTGTCGCAGACCTTGCGATCTATCGTTTGGATTCCGACGCACAAGCGATGTTCAGTCTACCGTCGAGGGTGTTTCGGCGCGGTGAGCTCGTCTATCGCGACGGAGAATTCACCAGCGATTGCAGGAAATCCATCGTCGTTGCCAGGATGGTCGATCCAGATCGGGCTGAGCACTGGGGCTCCATGGATTCCCATCGAGCGTTGTGGATCGAGCGGTATGGATACTCGCCGACTCGAACTGCGATACGGCGAGAGGAGTTGCTTGGCGAAAATCAGACGGTCGAAGAAAACGAACCGTTCTTACCCTAGCGATTCATGCTTCCCGTTGGATCGTTCGCGGTCCTGGGCAAGGTGTTGCCAGGTGCGGCTGGCGCGGAGCCCGGTCCCTGATTCGAGAAGTCATAGGACGTTGCTCGTCCAATACTTCCGGGCTGGTATGCACCCGAGCGAGATGCCGTCTGAGGGGCCACTGTTGGCATCGACGAAGGTGCTCCTCCGCCGTAGGCAACGGGCATTTGCGTGGTTGGAGGCAAGCTCGGAGGGAGCGATGCACCGCCACTGACCGGCATCGCAGGAAGGGGTTGGGTACCTGCAGGAGGTGGGATCATGTTGAACCCATTGGGAACGCCTGTTTGTGGCATGGATGCCGCGGGAGGCATGGCTGCATTGGGTACACCCGCGACAAGAGACGGACCTTGGGGAACAGGACTCGATGGAAGTGGATAGCTGAAACCCTGCGCGCCAGGAATGGGCCCGCCAGGAAGTGGTTGGCTTGGCATGTTCCCTTGAGCAACCTGCATTTGGGG
>JALOQW010000088.1 GCA_025459275.1 Pirellula sp. | reverse complement strand
GTCTTGATACGTTCGGACGGGAGCCTTGGCGCCTTCGGACTCTTGAATGTTCGGACCGGTGGGAGCATTCGGGGCTTTCGGTTCGTCCCCGCTCCCTTCCGGCACAATGCAGCCAACCAGTCGTTCGCCGTCGGGCATCCAATCGATCCCTTGAAGGACGGAGACCAGGCGATCGGTGATACGTTTGGGTTGGCCTGGTTCCTTCACGGACACCCACCACAACTCCGTACCCGAAGGCTGCACCTTGGTGAATACAAAGGCTTGGGATCGGTGGGACCAAGAAATCGATCCAATACGAACGTCCTCTTCCATCGGAATACGGACCAATTCCTCCGAATCGCGAGAACGCAACGATAGCCCCCGATAGAAATCGGTTTGGAAGCGACCGCGCGAAACGGGGTCGATACGAAGCCCGGCTAGTGGCAACATGCGTCGAGCCAAGTCGGAAATATCGGGCATTGCATCCCGGTCGGCAAAAACCACCCACTTTGTGTCGGGGCTCCAAAACAACGCAGGATCTGGCTTGGCATCAATAATGTCTACGATCTCTTGAGGTGGAATCGAGTAACCTGACTGAGCCATGCTCGTAGATTCCATCGTGAAAGCCATAACGAAACACAGACCTGTAATGAAGGAATTCTTTGCCATCTGGATCCTGTTCTTGCGAATCATAGGAAACTCTGCTGGATGCACCGCGACGAGGAGAGGACACTACTTTAGCAGATCGCGCGACGCCGATGGAGCTCGCCCGAACAAGCCGACGATTGCGGATTGTTGCGGCCGATCGGTTGGGAGGTTAAACTTTTAAGAAGCGAATGGACGCTATCCGCTTTAAATCCCCACCGTTTAGTTCAAGCCTCCCTCCCACTGAATCCCTCACGAGCCAAACTCGCGAGCGATGGATTGCACGCCCCCCACCAGGTTTCGGCGAAGGAACGTATTCATGCCTACATCCGTCTGCAACCAGGCAGTTACCCCTGCAGGACTTCGAACTCTGGAACGCCGTGCCTTCTTGCAGACGGCTTCCGCGTTCACTGGTTTGTCGTTCTCCAGTTTCCTCGATCCCGCCAAGCTCCTCGCGAACGGTGGCCGGGCAAAGTCGAACATCAGTTGCATCTTTATATGGACGCAAGGGGGAACGAGCCATCACGATACGTTCGATCCCAAGCCATTAGCATCCGACGGCGTTCGAGGGCCACTCAGTGTCATTGAGACGGCGATCCCCGGCGTTCACTTTACCGAGCTTTGTCCGCGCATGGCGAAAGAGGTGCAACGCTTCTCGCTGATGCGAAGCTGGAATCCTCGCAATGCTGGGCACGGTGTCGCCGACCATTGGTGCATGTCAGGCCGCAACGTGAATCCATCGCTCGTCTATCCCTGTGTTGGTTCGGTGGTGTCGCATCAGCTCGGGTTCCAGTCTGCGCTACCTCCCTTCATTCAATTGGGGGCGTACGTTGACCGGTCATTCCAAGGCGGGCTCCCTGGCATTTTGGGTTTAGAGCATGCGGGTTTCGAGATCCATGCCGAAGCGAACGTCGATAAGTTCTCCGTCAAAGACATTTCACCACCACTCAATATGGAATTGACTCGGATCGATCGTCGCAAAGAACTTTTAGCGAAGATCGATCATCTGCAACGAACAGCAGATCGACAACCAGCGGCATTTGATGCCCTTGATGAACATTACAAGACGGCCTTCAACATGATCACAGCTCCGGAAACGAAGCGAGCGTTTGATATTGGGTCTGAACCGGAGGCTCTTCGGAACGATTATGGCAGGACTGCTTTTGGCCAACGATTGTTGCTTGCTCGACGCTTGATCCAGTCCGGGGTGAGATTCGTGACCGTGAGCGACCCGGGCTGGGATCATCATGTCGATTGCTTTAATGGTCTCAAGCAGCATCGAATGCCGCAGGTGGATCAAGCCATCCCCGCGCTTCTCATCGACTTGGAGCAACAAGGATTGCTCGACTCAACTCTCGTCGTATGGATGACCGATTTCGGTCGCACTCCGAAAATCAATCCTGCGATTGGACGGGATCACTGGGCCAGTGCGGGATTTGCCATCATGGCCGGTGCGGGTATCCCCGGAGGCTGCATCATTGGAGAAACCGATGCCGACGGCGGACAACCCAAGTCCAACGAGTACTTTACGGAAAACATTGTTGCCACGATGTATCACAAGCTGGGATTGCCACTGGATCTGACGGTGACAGCCAATGATGGACGTCCCATTCGACTGATCGAAGGGGAACCGGTTCGGGAGTGGATGTAGCGAATGAAGCCTAGGACCATTCGGTGGTACGTTCTCTTACTCCTCGCGCTCAGCGGAGCGTTGCACCAGGACGTTCTTGCAGGTGACTGGGTTGTGGAACCACCTAGCCCGGTATTGCGAGGCAATTTTTCTCAGGTGCAATTGCTGGTTCGTGAATCGGAAAATGCAGGACAACTCAACGAAGAATCGCGGGATTTTTCCTCCAGGGCGACCTACCTTTCCTTGACCCCCGAGATCGTGTCGGTCTCTCCGGCAGGGTGCCTGACCGCAGTTGGCAATGGACATGGCAAGATCGCCATCGCCATCGAGCAACGGCGTATCGAAATCGATGTGCATGTCGAAGGGGTCGTCACCGAACCTGAAGTCGATTTCCATCGACACATCTTGCCATTGATGACTCGTGCTGGATGCAACGCTGGATCGTGCCACGCCAGCCAATACGGGAAAGGTGGTCTGGTGCTGTCGGTTATGGCCTTCGATCCGGCACTGGATTATCAGAATCTCGTCGTCAATGCGAGGGGACGCCGAGTGAATACGAGCAATCCTTCTGAAAGCCTTCTTCTCAAGAAAGCCACAGGGGAGATCGCTCACGGCGGCGGTCTGCGGTTCGAAGCCGATTCGAACGATTACCGAATCCTAGCCCGCTGGATAGCTCAAGGAACACCCAAACCGAACGCAGTGCCTTCCAAAATCGAGCGATTGGTTGTCCATCCCGCCAAACGAGTGGCATCCCTTGAAGAGTTTCAACAGCTGCAGGTCATTGCGACCTACGAAAATGGCGAGACACGCGATGTCACCTCTTGGACGCGATTCGATGCAATGGATGAGGGAGTTGCCAAGGTCTCCAAAACAGGACTGGTCCAGACCGTTGGACGAGGTCAAGGAGCAGTGATGGCACGCTTTGCAGACCATGCAGAGATCGCAACCTTCGTTGTCCCGTTTTCGGACGCTGTTCAACTGGATGGGTGGACTTCCTTTCGCCCGATCGACGATATCGCTCGAGCCAAATTTGAGGAGTTAAAGCTTACTCCATCCCCACTCTGCGATGACGCTACCTTCTTGCGACGTGCTACGTTGGATGCAATCGGGGCTCTACCGACCCCTGACGAAGCGCGAGCCTTTCTTGCATCCAACGATCCCAACAAGCGCGATGTTTTGATCGACCGATTGCTTGGCTTGACGGGCGATCCTGCATTGGATACTTACAACGACCAGTTTGCCGCCTATTGGAGCTTGAAGTGGGCTGACTTGATTCGAAACAACAGTGCCGTGCTCGGAGAGAGCGGCATGTGGGCTCTGCACAATTGGTTGCGTGAATCGTTTCGCACCAACAAGTCGATGGGCCAATTCGTTTCGGAGTTGATCACCGCCAAGGGTTCCATTTTCTCCAATGGACCTGCCAACTATTTTCGAATCGCCAACAATCCATCCGACCTCGCGGAATCGACAGCTCAACTGTTTCTAGGCAAACGACTTCAGTGTGCCAAGTGCCATCATCATCCGTATGAGCGAGTCAGTCAGGCCGACTACTACAGCTTTGCAGCCTTCTTTTCTCGGGTCGCGAGCAAGAACAGCGCAGAGTTTGGAATCTTCGGAGGCGAAACAATCGTCGTGGTAACGTCTGGCGGTGAAATCACTCATCCCAAGACCGGTGCGGTAATGAAACCGACCCCGCTGGAAGGTCAACCGGTCGACCATGCCAGCGATCGTCGCATCGCGTTGGCGGAGTGGCTGACCGCTAAAGAAAACGCCGCCTTCGCCCGGAACATGGTGAATCGCTACGTGGCTTACTTGCTGGGACGTGGACTTGTGGAACCCATCGATGATCTGCGGGCTACGAATCCGCCTTCGAATCCGGCCATGATGGACTACCTTGTGAAGCACTTTCAGGATTCCGGATTCGATGTGCGTCAACTGATGCGGGAGATCATGCGTTCGCGGTTGTACCAACTGGATTCGCAGCCCAATGCTTGGAACAACGACGACGAACGCTTTTACAGCCACTATCGAGTGAAACGAATCGCAGCCGAGCCTCTACTCGACTGCATTGATGATGCCACGCTGGTGAAGACCAAGCATACGGGTTTACCCTTGGGCAAGCGAGCGGTCGAATTGCCTGACGCGGCTTCCGCGAATACCAATCCATTCCTGGTCACTTTTGGCAAGCCGAAACGGGCGAGTGTCTGCGAATGCGAACGAACACCAGACGAAAACCTGGCCCAGGCACTGCATACGTTGAATGGCGAAATATTGTCTGCCAAGATCGCTGATGCCAACGGACGAGTTGCAGCCTTGGTCGCATCCGGAAAGACCGTTGAGGCGTGTATCGAAGAACTGTACCTGGCCACCCTGTCTCGCCAGCCAACGCAGAGCGAGATCGAACAAAGCCGAGAATACATTCATGCGAGCCCCAATCCGATGGAGGGCTTTCAAGACCTTCTTTGGGCACTGATCAACTCCAAACAGTTCGTATTCATCCGATGAGCACTTCGGCGCAGTGGCTTGTTCACATCCTATTGGCTATGGCTGTTTTTTTCGGCTTGGAAGCTGACGGATGGTCGCAAACGAATCACTCGTATCCAATGCTGATGAGTCTCAAGCCCGTTGCAGCGGTCGTAGGACAGACAACGGAGCATGAACTGAATGCCCGTTACAATCTGGCCGGAGGCAAGGGAGTCTTTGTATCAGGAGCCGGAGTGCGGGCTGAGGTTGTACCTCTGGAAACAGAAAAGCTGGAGGATCAAGATCGGAATGACATCACAGCTTCGAAGTGCAAGTTGCGGATCACCTGCGATCCCGATGCGCTCCCAGGGGTCAGAGATTTTCGCGTCTGGACTCCCCATGGCGTGAGCACCGTTGGGCAGCTCGTGATCGCAAGAGAGCCTGTGGTCCAAGAAGTTCCAGACAATGACACATTGGACAAGGCTCAGAACATCAGTCTGCCTGCGACGATTTGCGGAACGATCGAGAAGGCGGAAGATATCGATCTCTACAAAATCCGTATCGATCAGCCTGGAGCATGGACGTTTCACATGACGTCGCAACGATTGCAAAATCGTTTGCACGATATGCAAATCCGAGTCGATCCAATGATCACGTTGAGGAATGCGCTCGGAGCAACTCTGGCCGCGAGCGACAATACATTTGCTGGTGATCCGTTGCTGCATGTGGCCATCGACACTCCCGGTGACTATCTTCTCGAAGTCCGTGACGTTCGATACCAAGGAAACGTCGATTGGACGTATTCGATTGAATGTTCATCACGTCCCTTCGCTACCATGGCTCGTCCCATGGCGGTCGCATCTGGAGTTGCATCCACCTTACGATTGGTCGGTTACGGAGTGCCAGAGGGCGCAACCTGCGAATGGACCTCTCCGGTCGTGAATCAAACAGGAATGCATGCGTTTGCTCCGTCGGTGGCGGGAGTCTCGCTCAATACGATCCAGTCTGTCGTGACGACGGACCCCATCGTCCATGAAGAAACCGTTCAAGACAAAAGTTCGCGGCATGTTACTGTCGCGCCGTCGATTCCTGTGATGCTGTGCGGGGCGATCGACGAACCTGACCAGGTTGACCGCTACGAGTTCACCGCCAAGGCCCAGGAGCGTTACACATTCGAATTGATCTCTCGAAGGCTAGGAGCTTCTTTGGATGCCAAGCTGCGGATCTTGAATGCGGATGGCAACGGTCTGGCGGAAGTCGACGACATGATCTTTGAAAGGGTCTTGTCCTCCGATCCAATGCTCGAAAACTGGGTCGCGCCGGCCGATGGCAAGTATCTGATCGAGATTCGCGATCTGCATGGTCGAGGAGGCAACGATTTCCCCTATGCCCTGCACATTACGCTGGCGAAGCCTTATTTCTTGCTGGAGGCCGACACAGATAAAACAACCTTAGCCGCGGGAAGTGCCAGCGTGATTTATGTCAAAGCCCATCGTCGGAATGGATTCACAGGGGATATTCAACTGCACATCGAGGGACTCCCGCCTGGGGTACGAGCCGAAACAGGGCGCATCTTGGCTGCCGGTGCGGATGGCGCGATTTGGCTGACTGCGGCCCACGATGCTCCTTTAGGCATGGCGAACATCACCGTGAGAGGGACGGCGCAGTCTCCCAGCCAAGAGACCCAAGTCACAGAATTCGCGGCGATGGCATCCAATCTGCAAGAAGTCTATTTGCCTGGTGGAGGGCGCGGTCATTTCCCTGTCGACACGCACACAGTTTCGGTCGGGAAACCTATGGACATTCGAAGCATCAAGCTCAGCAAGACGCACATCGAACTGAAGCCAGGGGAATCCCAACGACTCGACATCGAAGTCGAAAGAGCACCTGATTACAAGGGCAACGTCACTCTGGATACCATGCTGCAACATTTGGAGCAGCCCTATGGCAATCCCCTTCCGCCTGGCGTTTCGGTCGACGTCGGTGCAAGCAAGACACTCCTGAGTGCTGGTGAGAACACAGGTTACATCACCTTCAAAGCTGCCGCCAATGCGCCCGCAGTCGAACGACATTTGGTCCCCATCACGGTTCATGTATCGATCAACTTCGTCATGAAACACACGTTCAGTGGAGACCCATTCACCATCTCCGTCAAAAACCCTTGATGGACTTAAGGGTGCCAACGGGCTGACTTACGACTTTGCGGTCTCTACGCTCAGCAGTTCTTCGATCCAGTCGTTTCGAAAGCGACCGTCGGGGTCGACGCGTTGACAGACTTCCCTAAAGCGATCGAAGTCAGGATAGGATTGCACCAAAGCAGTGGGAGACAGTGGACAGAGCTTTCCCCAATGCAGTCTGGCTTCGAAACGCTTGGTCATCTCGTCAGCTAGCAGAGCCACCCAATCTTCAAACGGCCTGCGGGCGCGACCGCGATGATAGTTGGTCAAGGTGATCGAGTACCACGTTATCCCCTCCGAAGATGCGTTGGGGTTGTGCTCAAGTGGACTGGCCATCGAAATCAGAGTGTCATCAGACAGGATCTTCCGAATGCAGATTGGATAGTGATGCGTGTAGGTATGCGAGGAGATACCCTGACCGTTGCTGGCTGCGATCATCGCCCCCTTCAGGAACTCGATCGCCGCCTCCAGTTGAGGGCGAGGTACAAAGATCTCCATCTCCACGTGGCGAAAGAGTTCGTGTTCCATCACCAATTGTTGATTCGACGGACCGATGACCTTCCAGTTCCGGATTACAAAAAGAGGTATCAGCCAGCGGAAAAGCCATCGCACCAAACCCGAGGACTGCATCCAGACCGCTGACAACAAGATCAGTAGGTGCATGGCAAGATCGAACACAAAAAAGCGATACCATTGATAGAGAGACAGAAGTGTCGACGAAGTACGATCGACTTCGCGCCGATGCTGAGCGAAGCATGTCCAACGCCATGGGACCAAATAGAATTGCTGCAACGGGTACCCGTCCTCCATCGATAACACACTCTTCACGTCCGGATATTCCTTAAAGGACTCTTCCACTTGATAACAAGGTCGGCAGGGGAGTTCCACTTCCAAGACGACACCCAGGCATCCCAGAGCACATCGGGCGGCCCTGAGTTCCAACCCTTGATCGATGGTCTCGATGATGGCCTGCCCCGATCGTTGGTCGTATCGCGCAACCTTGAGTCTGGTCACGTAATGCGAAAGGGAGTGCTTCCCCGAACCATGCGTTCCCGTAGCGATGGCACCCGCGATCGATTGCTCGGTGATGAAGCCTACCGAGGGAAGCGTCCAATCTCTCTGCCGCTTCAACTCGGAGAGGAGACGCCGAATCTGACATCCCGCACCTGCGATCACCGTCGGCGATCCTTCTGAGTTGCATCGAACATGCTGAATCTGCGACATATCCAGAAGAACATCTTCGGACTCCAGGACGCGACTCCAGGAATGCGTCTTACCGATGCATCGAATCCGCTCTCCTCGGTGACGATTCAGTATTTCCAGTACTTCTTGTTCCGTTTCCGGCGTGTAGAAGCGACGTGAAGATATTGTCATGTTTCTGCCGAAGTTGAGAATTTCCATGTTTTCAGACTGTGAAAAAGAGCGCCTTGTTGGAGTGGAATGGAGGTACACTGACCTCCTTTCCTCTACAGCGAAATCGGCGCGATGATCGTGCGCGGTTTTTCCATCAAGAGAGTGGGATCGGATGGACGAGAACGAAAGCGTGATTGACGCGAGGATTCAGCGCATGCGGCCGATTCTTCGAACGATCGCGGAGGCGTGGATGCCCCCGAAACTTCGTTCCGATTTGGATGCGTCGGACTTGGTCCAACATACACTGCTGGAAGCTCACCAATCAGCAGACTTGCTAGCTCGACTGAATGAGCCTCAATTTTCTGCGTGGCTTCACACCGCTCTTCGCCACAATTTTCTCGATGCTGTTCGGAGGGTGAATGTTCTCAAGTCGAAGGGAGTCGGACCCATTTCTGTTTCTGAGCTCGAAGACTCTTGTCTCCGGCTCGAAGAATTGTTGGTCGCCAACGACACCTCTCCGAGCGAAGTCCTCGAGCGCAATGAGCAAAGCCTCCGGTTGTTGGAAGCCATGCAGACTCTACCGGAGCGACAGAGACAAGCAATCATTCAAAAGCACTTGCGAGGGGCTTCGTTGAAGCAAGTTGCTGAGTCTCTCGAGATCTCAGAATCGGCTGCCGCAGGATTGCTTCACCGAGGGAGAATGGCTTTGGTTGCAATTCTGGAGAAACCGGAATCATGAATCGTCGGAACGATGATGTCGGCGAAAGGGACGGCTGGGATTCGGATTCGAATTCCGAATGGCTGATTCGATGCGAACAAGCCGCCGAGCATGGAAGCCGCACCGAAATCTGCAATGACAATGAAGCGATGGCCAGCGAGCATCGACGATGTTATGAATGGGTGGAGGCCTTAGCCAGCCCCATTCGACATGCATTGACCGAGCCAACCAGCCCGCCGATGATTCCCGAGTACGAAGATCTCGTGGAGATCGGCCGAGGAGGCATGGGGATCGTCTATCGAGGGCTTCACCGAGAGACGCATCGAGTTGATGCCATCAAGGTGCTGAGACCGGATCGATTCGGGCAACATTCGAGGTCGCGTTCCAACGCGAGTTCCCTCCTGCGTCAAGAAGCAAAACTCGCGGCGCGAGTCGCGCACGAGTCCATCCTGCCGGTGTACCAGGTCGGTGAAGTGGATGGATGCACGTGGTTTTCCATGCAGCTGGTCGAGGGTGTGAGTCTGCATGATCGAATGAAGGAGGGACCTCTTTCGCCAGAGTTGGCCTCTGACATCATGGAACGGGTTGCTCGCGCTGTCGATGCGGTCCATCGCCAAGGGATTTTGCACGGCGATATCAAGCCACACAACATTCTTCTTGAGGGACAAAGCCGTCGTCCTTGGATTACCGATTTCGGAGTCGCGGAACTTGCAAATGACACTTCCAGCCGGTTAGGTATCGCTGGGACTCCCGCCTACATGGCTCCAGAGCTGATTCAAGGGATCTTTCCGGGTCTCCCATCCGACGGGAAGCCAATCGAGCGGACCATCGCAACCGACATCTACTCGTTGGGGGCTACTCTCTGGGCGTTGCTCGCCGGGCAGTCTCCTTGCGAAGCGTTTGGAGTGGGGCCTGTGGCTATGCAAAGAATCGCAGAGGGTAGTCAGCCATGGCTCCCGGCAAAGGTTGTCTCGATTCCGGAACCGTTGTTGAGAATTTGCAAGAAGTGCACTGCCCTCGACCCGAAGGATCGATACGCAAGCGCAGCAGAGATGGCCGATGCGTTATCGGATTGGCTCAATCGACCTCGCTGGAATCGCCACTTTCCAAGACTCCGTTTCTTATTGCAGGTCATGGTGGCACCGTCACTCCTTGTCAGCGGGGTGATCACGTGGTGGCTTCGTCAATCGAACGGAGCCGAAGCATGGGTATGGGCATCCCTCGTGAGTCCGTATGTTCCACTGTTCTTGGCGTTTGGGTTGAGTCGTGGACACGCCGCTGCCGATGTGCGGGCCAAGCGAGAACTTTGGAGCATGTGGATTGGCCATATGCTCGGTTCGCTCTCCTGCTTGATCAGTCTTCGGTTGCTTTGTCATCCGAATGCGGATCGCGCTACAGCGATGGCGTACCCGATACTTGCCGGTCTTTCGAGTGCAGTGTTTATCGCAAAGAGCGGCAACTTCTGGGCGAGTTATCGTTGGATTGGTCTCGCGTGGGCGATCCTCGCAATCCTCTTTTCATTGGCTCCTGAGTCGAATGCGATAGGGTTCGGTGTGGCGGCCGCCATTACGTGCATCTGGATCGCTCGCGGCGACCGAGCCTTTCGAGAGCATTCGTCGGCCACGACAACTTGAATCGCATTCTTGCGGGAAAGTTATCAAAGAGTCTCTGCAATAGTTTTTTTCAAAACGTTGTCCGATTCTTGGTGGGTCGTTCGTCGTGTGTATGTTGGGGCGTAGCACGTTGCCGCGCCCAGGTGTTCAGATTAGTTTTGAGGAGTTGTAATCATGGCCAAGTTCTTGTTGATTTATCGTGACAAAGCGGAACCGGCAACCATGCCTAGCCCCGAAGAGATGCAGGGCTTTCTGGCACTTTGGGGAGAGTGGTTCCAACAATTTGCTGGAAACATCGTCGATGGCGGTGATGGTCTGTTGCCTACGGGACGTGTGCTGCAACCCAATGGCGAAGTGGCGAATGGTCCGTATATCGAAGCTAAGGAGATGATCGGCGGTTTCAGCGTCGTGCAGGCAGATCATTACGAGCAAGCGGTCGAAATTGCTCGTCATTGCCCTATCACGAAGGTCGGCGGAGCAATTGAGATACGCGAATTCGCCAACTACAACTAGCGAGATGGTGAACGGCCACGAAGCGCTCGTTGAACACTTCTTTCGGCATGAGTATGGACGGATCGTAGCGATCCTAACACGATCGCTTGGTATCCGGTCCGTGGACGTGATAGAGGATGCGGTCCAACAAGCCATGTTCCGAGCGCTAACGGCCTGGAGGAACCAAGGGCTACCTGATGACGCCAGCGCATGGCTCTATCGGGCAGCTAAAAATGTTGCGATCGATCGCTTGCGACGTCAGAAGCACGAGTCGAGCATCAGCAACGATCGAGACGATGCGAATCGAAACATGTTCGACTCTTTAGCCGCGCCGGAAATCGATGCGGTCGATGAAGCCATACCGGACGACCGATTGCGATTGCTGTTTCTGGCTTGTCATCCGGAGTTGTCATTGGACTATACGCTGGCGATCTCGCTAAAACTTGTAAGTGGTTTTGGCACCAACGAGATTGCCTCGGCATTGTTGATTTCTCAAGCCAACGCAGAGAAGCGGATCGCAAGAGCGAAAGAGAGGTTACGCAAAGTAGGGCGTGAGTTGGCCGAAGTGGACCAGACGGTCTTTGAAGATCGCATCGAAGCCGTACAAGCGACCCTGTACTTAATCTTCAGTGAAGGCTTCGCATCATCCGTGGGGCCATCACCCCTGAGACGGGATCTATGCGATGAGGCCATTCGATTAACTCGCATGTTGGTCGAACAATGCCCTGTTTCGCAGACGAGTTCTTCGGCGTTGCTGGCCGTCATGCTGTTTCATGCTGCGAGGCTAAAGACCCGTCTTGATACCCAAGGAGCGATCGTTCTACTTGAAGATCAGAATCGCGAAGCCTGGGATTGGAATCAGATTCGAGAGGGAATGACCTGGTTGCAACGTTCTGCAACCGGCGGTGAGTTGTCCCGTTACCATATCGAAGCGGCCATCGCATGGGAGCATTGTCGAGCCCCCCAATTCGATGCGATCGACTGGCAACAAGTTTGTCGATACTACGAAGTCCTCTGCGAACGATTTCCTGGCCCGATGGTCCGCCTGAATCATGCGATTGCTGTGGGATATCATCGCGGTCATGCGGAGTCTCTCAAGATGCTGTCTGGCAGCCAGTCAACAACAACGTGACTTGCTGATGCGTCAAATCGAGAAACTCAAGGGATCTTAGATCCGGTACGGAGCGGAATCATGCTGGAGGTCCGTGCGGAGAGCGTGTAGGCGATGCGCATCGCGGTCTCGGCGGGTGCGGATCGAATCGAACTATGCGAGCAACTCGATATTGGTGGAGTAACTCCGTCCCGAGGTTTTCTACACGCGGCGTTGGAGCTTGCAAACTCCGTCGATAGACATGATCCCTTACAGTTCGTATTGCACTTTGCCGTGCTTGCTGGCCCGGCTGATGCGGTCCAGGCTGTAGAGACCTGCAAGGACAAACTCAACGCAGGATGCTCGAATCGCTGGATGCTCCGAGGCGTTGACTTCAAAGGCCGTATCCCACACGGGTGGGACATGCTTCAGTCGCTCTGCATACGCTTCGCTTGGCAAGAGATCCCCGACTTCGATACGGACCCCTTTGTTGAAGATCTCCGCGATGGCACCGAGGCCGAATTCGCTGACGTATTTTTCGAAGACGACTTTGATCGCGGAAGCGATCAACGCTTCGAGCACTTTGCGTTCGGACATTTGATGGGATCCCATCAAATCGAGTTCTAGTTTTCCAAGCGACGACGAAGCTAGATGCCCAAGGTCGCTGATGCGAGGAACCGCCAACGGCTCGCCCAGCAAGACGGCTCGATGACGAGCCGAGGCGACCATGGTTCGATAATTCGACAACGAGAATCGAGCCGAGACCCCTGACGCTTGATCTACATACTTGCTGACGCGAGCTTGGGCCGTGATTTCTTCGATGATCTCCATCATGAAGTAGGGGACTTGGACAGGATACTCACCGCCCAGATCCAAGCCTGATTCCTGGACCAAGATCTCGATCCCCAGTTCTCGTTCGCGCGGATAATGCGTTTGGATGATGGAACCGATACGATCCTTGAGTTGGGGGATTACTTTGCCGCTCCGGTTGTAGGTACTCGGATTGGCCGAAAACATGATGAACAGATCCAGATCGAAACGAACGGGGTATCCTCGGATTTGAACATCCCGCTCTTCAAGGATGTTGAACAGTCCGACTTGAACGAGCTCATCCAGCTCCGGCAGTTCGTTCATGGCAAAAATGCCGCGATGCATGCGAGGGATCAAACCGAAGTGCAGAGCGGACTCCGATCCCATGCTGATGCCCCCCGTCAACTTCGAGGGATCGATTTCCCCGATGATGTCAGCAAACTTAGTACCGGGAGCCAAACGCTCCACATAGCGTTCGTCCCGATGCCACCAGCCGATCGGAACTTCGTTGGCGGGGTGTGCCTTGACAAAGGCTTTTCCTGCGGCCGTGATGGGATGCAACGGGTCCTCATGTACGGGCACATCCGGAATATCGAGATATGGAACGAATTCGTCCAAAAAACGGACGATGGTTCGCATCAAGCGACTCTTGGCTTGCCCTTTTTCGCCGAG